>JAJPJC010000414.1 GCA_021324445.1 Isosphaeraceae bacterium | reverse complement strand
GGACCCCGCCCTGGTGCCCCCGGCAACGGGGAGCCCGCATAGCAACCTGCTGGACGCTCGTTCGGGATGCGCCACGCCGTGGGGACACAACTTTTCATAGCAACCCAGCCAGCCGCCCGGGATTGGGGCTGTGAGCCGTCGGTCAAGACCCCATGCATTCACGCTCAGCCCAGGACCATTGGTTGAGGCGACCCGACTTCTCAAAGGAGCTGCGATGATGAGTGATGCCGCCGTGACGACGCTGCGCGTCGGTCATAGCCCGGACTCCGACGATGCATTCATGTTCTACGCGCTGACTCACGACAAGCTCGACACGGGGGGATTGCGGTTCGTCCACCAACTCGAGGATATCGAAACGCTCAACCAGCGGGCCTTGAAGGGGGAACTGGAGGTCTCGGCGGTCAGTATCCATGCGTTGGCCTACCTGGCCGACCGCTATGCCTTGCTCGCCTCGGGTGCGAGCATGGGCGATCAGTATGGTCCGACGCTGGTGACCCGCGAGCCGGTGACCCTGGACGGCCTGCGCGGCCGGACCATCGCCATCCCCGGAAAGCTCACGACGGCGTATCTGACCTTGCAGCTCTGCCTCGGCAAGGACGTGCCGGTCCTGGTCCTGCCCTTCGATCAGATCTTGCCGGCGGTCGCCGAGGGGCGGGCCGATGCCGGGCTCTTGATCCACGAAGGGCAGCTTTATTACGGGGAGCGTGGTCTCCACAAGGTCGTCGACCTCGGACAGTGGTGGCACGAGCAGACGGGACTCCCCTTGCCGCTGGGGGGTAACGTGGTCCGCAAGGACCTCGGCGAGGCGCGGGTCGACCGGATCGCGCGGCTGCTCAAGCAGAGCATCCGCTACGCCCTGGACCATCGCGAAGAGGCCCTCGAATACGCCCTGCGATTCGCCCGCGATCTCGAGCCCGCCCTGGCGGATCGGTTCGTCGGCATGTACGTCAACGACTGGACGCTCGATTACGGGCCGCGGGGCCGCGCAGCGGTCCGCACCCTGCTGGAACGCGCCGCGGTCGCTGGTTTAGTCCCTGGACCGATTGCCGTACAATTCGTGGGATGAGGCCTTGCGCTGGCTGCGCTGGCTTGGTGTTCAGTGTTCAGTGTTCAGTGTTCAGTCGCTGTCGTGAATTGCCGAGGTCTGTGGCGATGGGACTGGGCGCTCGGATCACTGATCAAGTAGAAGGTGGTTGTCAGCCAGAGCAAGGCCCGACTGGATCTTCCGCTGAACACTGAACGCTGAACACTAAGGACGAGCCATGCCCAACTCCTTCCATGCACGATCGACCCTCGCGGTGGGTGACCAGACCTTCCACTACTACCGGCTCGACGCGCTGAGCGAGGCCGGGCACGAGGTGTCGCGGCTGCCGTTTTCGCTGAAGATCTTGCTGGAAAACTTGTTGCGTCATGAGGACGGTGTCACGGTCACGGCCGGCGACATCAGGGCGCTGGCGTCGTGGCAGGCGAAGGCGCAGCCCCAGCGCGAGATCGCGTTCCAGCCCAGCCGGGTGCTGCTCCAGGATTTCACGGGGGTGCCGGCGATCGTCGACCTCGCCGCGATGCGCGATGCCATGGCCCGGCTGGGCGGCGACCCCAAGGCCATCAATCCCCTCCAGCCGGTCGAGCTGGTCATCGATCACTCGGTGCAGGTCGACGAGGCGGGGACGCCGCAAGCCTTCACGGTCAATGCCGAGCGGGAGTTCCAGCGCAACCGTGAGCGGTACGCCTTCCTCCGCTGGGGGCAGAATGCCTTCCGCAACTTCCGCGTCGTCCCGCCCGATACGGGGATCGTCCACCAGGTCAACCTCGAGTACCTGGCCCGGGTGGTCTTCGCCGCCGAGGATGGTGACACGCGCCTGGCCTATCCCGATACGCTGGTGGGCACCGACTCGCACACGACGATGATCAATGGGCTGGGGGTCCTGGGCTGGGGGGTCGGCGGCATCGAGGCCGAGGCCGCGATGCTGGGTCAGGCGATCTCCATGCTCGTGCCCCAGGTCGTCGGGTTCAAGCTCACCGGCATGCTCCGCGAGGGGGCGACGGCCACCGACCTGGTGCTGACCGTCACCCAGATGCTGCGGAAAAAGGGCGTGGTCGGCAAGTTCGTCGAATACTACGGCGACGGTCTGGCCAATCTGCCCCTGGCCGACCGGGCCACCATCGCCAACATGGCGCCCGAGTACGGCGCGACCTGCGGACTCTTTCCGATCGACGCCGAGACGATCCGGTATCTGGAACTGTCGGGCCGGCCCGCCGAGCAGATCCGCCTGGTCGAGGCGTATGCCAAGGCCCAGGGGATGTTTCACACCGCCGGCGCGCCGGAGGCGGAATACTCCGACACGCTGGAACTCGACCTGTCGACCGTCGAGCCGAGCCTGGCCGGACCCAGGCGACCGCAAGACCGGGTGCCGCTGCGCGACGCCAAGGCGTCGTTCGAGAAGGCCCTCAAAGAGCTGATCGCGGCCAAGCCGGCCAGGAAGGGCGCGGGGGGCGTCTCCCTGCCGGTCGTCGACGGCTCGGCCGCCCCGGCCGGCCACACGGCGACGGCGGTCGCCGAGCCGGCCGTCGCGGTCGGGTCCGAGCCGCCGCCGATCACCCACGGCTCGGTCGTGATCGCGGCGATCACCAGTTGTACCAATACCTCCAATCCGTCGGTGATGGTCGCCGCCGGGCTGCTGGCCAAGAAGGCCGTCGAGCGCGGCTTGCGGACCAAGCCCTGGGTCAAGGCCAGCCTCGCGCCCGGCTCGAAGGTCGTCACCGACTACCTCAAGGAGTCCGGGCTGGACACTTACCTCGACCAGCTCCGGTTCAACCTGGTCGGCTACGGATGCACCACCTGCATCGGCAACTCCGGACCCTTGCCGCGGGCCATCTCCGAGGCCATCGACCGGGACGACCTGGTCGCCGTCGCGGTCCTCAGCGGCAACCGCAACTTCGAGGGCCGGATCAACCCGGACGTCCGCGCCAACTACCTGGCCTCGCCGCCGCTGGTCGTCGCCTATGCCCTGGCCGGCACCATGGAGATCGACCTTCAGAACGAGCCGCTGGGCACGGGCAACGGCGGCCGGCCGGTCTACCTCAAAGACATCTGGCCCAGCCAGCGCGAGATCCAGGACACGATCCTCAGGTCGGTGCGCTCGGAGATGTTCCGGAGCAAGTATGCCGAGGTCTTCCAGGGAGACGAGCGCTGGAACAGCCTGGCGGTTCCCCAGGGCGACCTTTACCAGTGGGATGAGACGTCGACTTACGTGAAGAACCCGCCCTACTTCGCCGGCATGGGGGTCGAGCCGGCCCCGGTCGAGCCGATCGTGGGGGCGCGGGTCCTGGCGGTGCTGGGCGACAGCATCACGACCGACCACATCTCGCCGGCCGGCTCGATCCAGCCGGACAGCCCGGCCGGCCGCTACCTGATCGAGCGGGGTGTCACTGTCGCCGACTTCAATTCCTACGGCGCGCGGCGGGGCCACGACGAGGTGATGGTCCGGGGTACGTTCGCCAATATCCGCCTGCGCAACCGCCTGGCGCCGGGCACCGAGGGGGGCTGGACCCGCCACCTGCCCGACGGCCAAACCCTGACCATCTTCGACGCCTCGCGGCGCTACCAGGCCGAGGGCGTGCCCCTCCTGGTCCTGGCGGGCAAGGAGTATGGCTCGGGCTCGTCGCGCGACTGGGCCGCCAAGGGCCCGCGCTTGCTGGGCATCCGCGGTGTGATCGCCGAGAGCTACGAGCGGATCCACCGGTCCAACCTGGTCGGCATGGGCATCCTGCCGCTCCAGTTCCGCCCCGGCGAGTCGGTCGAGAGCCTGGGTCTGACCGGCGAGGAGGTCTATTCCATCGAGGGTCTGGCCGAGGCCCTCTCCAGCCGCTCCGCGGCCGGACGGGAGCTGAGCGTGACGGCCGCGCGCGACGGCCAGCCGCCGATCCGGTTCTCCGTGAGTGTTCGGATCGACACTCCTCAGGAGATTCGGTACTATGAACACGGCGGGATCCTGCCGTACGTGCTTCGGCAACTGCTCCACGCCGAAGCGCGGGGAGGACGCAGCTAAGTCTCCGGTACCAACCCGACGCGCCCGCGAGGGTTCCGCCTCGAACAGGCATGCCCTTCGCATCAATCGAGTCCACCCTCCCGGGACTCGCTGCCAGTTGGGGACCACAGTCGCGCCCGGCCTCAGGCCCGGCCGACCGGCGCGAAGCGGGGCCGCCTACCCCGGCTGCGGCCAGCCCCGCCGAGGTCCCTCCCTTTTCCGAGACACCCAGGAGTCCTGATGACTATGGCGACAGTCCAGACCGAGGCCAAACCGATCGTCAACCGCACCCAGGCGCTGGTGTGGCTCCGCCAGATGATGCTGATCCGCCGCTTCGAGGAACGGGCGGAGATGCTCTACCAGAAGGGGAACAAGATCGGCGGATTCTTCCACCAGTACAGCGGCCAGGAGCCGGTCGCCGTCGGCTCGATCGGCGTGCTCCGCGAGGACGACTATGTCATCACGGCCTATCGCGACCATGGTCATGCCCTGGCCCGGGGGGTCAGCGCCAAGGCTGGCATGGCGGAGCTCCTCGGCAAGGTGACCGGCTGCTCCCAGGGCAAGGGTGGCTCGATGCATTTCTTCGACCTCGAGAAGGGATTCCTCGGCGGTCATGCCATCGTCGGCAGCCACATACCGCTGGCGGCCGGCGTGGGCTTCGCGATCAAGTACCGGGGTGAAGATCGGGTCTGCATCTGCTTCTTCGGCGAGGGCGCGATGAATCAAGGGTCGGTCCATGAAGCTTTTAACATGGCCGCGCTGTGGAAGCTGCCGGTGATTTATATCGTGGAGAATAACCTGTACGCGATGGGGACCTCGCTGGCGCGATCGTCCGCGGTGACCGACCTGACGCTCCGGGGCGCGGTCCCCTACGGCATCCCCGGCGTCAGCATCAACGGCAACGACATCGAGCTCATGGCCAAGACGACCCGGGAGGCGGTCCATCGGGCGCGCGCCGGCGAGGGTCCCACCTTCATCGAGGCCCAGACTTACCGCTACAAGGGGCATTCCATCAGCGACCCGGGCAAGTATCGCCTCAAGGACGAGGTCGACTCGGCGGTCCGGAATGACCCCATCGTCGTCTACCAGAACATCCTCAAGCAACGCGGCTGGATCGACCAGGAGGCGATCGATCGCATGCACGAGTCGGTCAAGCAGGAGATCGAGGAGAGCATCGCCTTCGCCGAGCAGAGCGAGCCGCCCCCGCTGGAGGCCCTCTACCAGGACATCACGGTGGCCCCGTACATCCCCCAGGAGTGATCATGCCGGTGATTTCTTTCCGCGAGGCCCTGAACCAGGCCATGACCGAGGAGATGGAGCGCGACGAGAGCGTCTTCCTCATGGGCGAGGAAGTGGCCCAGTACGATGGTGCCTACAAGGTCAGCCAGGGTATGCTCAAGCGGTTCGGCCCGCGCCGGGTGGTCGACACCCCGATCTCGGAGGCGGGGTTCGCGGGCATCGGCATCGGCGCGGCCATGGTGGGCCTGCGGCCGATCATCGAGTTCATGACCTTCAGCTTCAGCCTGGTGGCGATTGACCAGATCGTCAACAACGCGGCCAACATGCGGTCCATGAGCGGCGGCCAGTTCGCCGTGCCGATCGTCTTCCGCGGCAGCTCGGGGATGGCCGGCTGCCTGGCGGCGACCCACTCGCATCGGCTGGAGGCCTGGTATGCGCACATCCCCGGCCTGACCGTGATCCTCCCGGCCACGCCGGCTGACGCCAAGGGGCTGCTCAAGAGCGCGATCCGCTCGGATGACCCGGTCATCTTCATCGAGCATGAGGTGCTCTACCACGATCGGGGCGAGGTCCCCGACGGCGATCACCTCGTGCCGATCGGCAAGGCCGACATCAAGCGACCCGGCTCGGACGTCACCTTGATCACCTATTCGCGCTCGCTCAAGGCGACCCTCGCCGCCGCCGCCAAGCTCGCCGAGGAGGAGATCGAGGCCGAGGTGATCGACCTCCGCACGGTCCGGCCGCTGGACCTCGATGCCTTGCTGGCCTCGGTGCGCAAGACCCACCGCGGCGTGATCGTCGAGGAAGATTGGCCCTATTGCGGCCTGGGCGCCGGCATCGCCGACCGCATCACCCAGCGCGCCTTCGACGAGCTCGACGCGCCGATCCGCCGCGTGGCCACCAAGGACGCGCCGATCCCCTATAACCGGAACCTCGAAGCCTCGATGCTCCCCTCGGTCGACCGGATCATCGCCGCAGTCCACGACGTCCTCTACTTGTGAAATAAATGATAGTTTATAAGATTTAACCACGAATCCACGAAAGGCACGAAAAAAGAAACAAACCAGAATTGTTCCTTTACTTTTCGTGTCTTTCGTGTCTTTCGTGGTTAAATCCGGTGTCGCTCAGTCCGATCCGGGGTACAGCTTCGGAGGTCAGCCATTTTGTGGGACACGGGTCCCGGGGAGAGGAGACATGCCGATCGAAGTCACGATGCCGAAGCTCAGCCCCACGATGGAGACCGGCGTGATCACCCAGTGGATGGTCAAGGTCGGGGACCAGGTCAAGGAAGGGGACGTGCTGGCCGAGATCGAGACCGACAAGGCGACGATGGCGATGAAGTCGTACGATGACGGCACGATCGTGCACATCGACCACGCCGCGGGCGAGGAGGTGGCGCTGGGGCAGCGCGTGATGGTGCTGGCCCAGAAGGGGGAGGATGCCCAGCAAGTCGCGGCCTCGCTGGGCCTGGGCGGAGGCCCATCGAAGCCCGGGAGCGCCTCGAAGCCGGCTCAGGCGGAGGCCCCGAGCGCGCCACCCCAGGCCGATGGGACGTCGGCGACCCCGGATCGGGTCGAAGCCGCGGCGCCGGTCGAGGCTGCGGCCGCGTCCGCGCCGACCAAGCCCGCCCCCCCGGCCGATCACCGCCCGGACCGAGCGACCGGCAACGGGCAGCAGACCCCGGAATCGGGCAACGGGCGGCAGACCGCGACCTCGGAGGACGAGGGCGACCAGGACCAGGGGTCGGGCGCCCGCCGGCTGAAGGTCAGCCCCCTGGCGCGGAAGCTGGCGGAGTCGTCGCGGATCGACCTGTCCCAGGTGCAGGGCTCGGGACCCGGCGGCCGGATCATCCGCCGCGACATCGAAGCCCTCCTGGAGCGACAGGCCCAGGACCGCGGCGCACCCGCCGCCGCGACGACAGCCCTCGCCGAGCCCGTCCCGCCACCCCCGCAGCCGGATCAGGAGCGAGCCGAACCGCCTCCAGCACCAGCCCCGCCGCGACCTGCCCCCCAGCCGCAGCCGTCGGCCGCCCCGCTGGCCGCCCAGCGCATCCCCCATTCCCGCATGCGCAAGACGATCGCCCAGCGGATGGTTCAGGCCAAGCAGTCCGCTCCCGAGATCCATCTGACCGTCGAGATCCGCGTCGACCGCCTGGTCGCCGCCCGCGAGCAGCTCAACCACCGACTCGCCGCCGAGGGGATCAAGCTCTCCCTGGGCGACTTCGTCACCAAGGCCGTGGCGCTGGCCTTGCGGGCCCATCCCGGCGTCAACGCCAGCTTCCAGGCCGATGCGATCGTCCGCCACGGCGAGGTCAACCTGGGCCTGGCCGTCGCGCTGCCCGAGGGCCTGATCGTGCCGGTCTTGCATCGCGCCGATACCCTGGGCCTGCGCGAGATCCGCCGGCAGAGCGAGGCCCTCGCCGCCGCGGCGCGAGCCAATCAACTGACGGGCGAGCAGCTCACCGGCGGAACGTTCACGATCTCCAACCTGGGCATGTATGGAGTGCGCCAGTTCGACGCGATCCTCAACCTGCCCGAGGCCGGCATCCTCGCCGTGGGTGCCGCCGAGAAGCGCCCGGTCGTCGAGGGGGATCGCCTCGTCGTCGGCACCGTCATGACCGTCACCCTGACCGCCGACCACCGCGCCGTCGACGGCGCCCTGGCCGCCGAGTTCCTCCGGACCTTGAAGGGCTTGCTGGAGGAGCCCACGGCGATGCTCCTCTAGCCCTTCCCCGCGTGCGGTCTCCGTGAAAAGAATTCCAAATGACAAATTCCAGATTCCAAATGATAGTATTATGCGAATTCGAATGTGGGAATTGGGAATGAACGAGCACGATTTCCAGATGACAAATTCCAGATTTTGGAAGGATGTTGGTCCATGAATCTGGAATCTGGAATTTGGAATCTGGAATCGAGATCTGGACCTCTCTCGCCGGTCGCGGCGGAGCAGCCTGAGGGCCGGCATCGGAACGGGAAACGATGGCCTACGACTACGACATCGTGGTGATCGGCGGCGGCCCTGCCGGCTACGCCGGTGCGATCCGCGCGGCCCAGCTCAAGAGGCGCGTACTCTGCGTCGAGCGCGACAAGCTGGGGGGGATCTGCCTCAACTGGGGTTGCATCCCCACCAAGGCCCTCTTGACCAACGCCCATCTCGTGGAGCTGATCAAGAACCACGGCACGCAGTTCGGCTACAGCGGCAAGCCGACCTGGGATTTCGCCCAGATGATCCGCCGGAGCCGGAGCGTCGCCAGCCAGTTGAACAAGGGCATCGAGGGGCTGTTCCGCAAGTACAAGGTGAACTCCAAGCTGGGGGTCGCCAAGGTGGTCGGGCCGAACCGGGTGCAAGTCGACGACGAGGTCATCTCGGCCGAGTCGATCGTGGTGGCGACCGGCGTCCGGCCCCGTCATCTCCCCGGCGCCGAGTTCGACGGCAAGACCATCCTCTCGTACAAGGAGGCCATGGTCCTGCCGAGCCAGCCGCAATCGCTGCTGATCATCGGTGCCGGCCCGATCGGCCTGGAATTCGGCTACTTCTACAACGCAATTGGCACCAAGGTCACGGTGGTCGAGCTGCTGGACCGGATCCTCCCCGGCGAGGACGAGGAGGTCTCCGCGGCCCTGGAGAAAAGCCTGACGAAGCGTGGACTGACGATCGTCACGGGCTCGAAGACGACGAAGGTCGAGCGGAGCGAGAAGGGGGTCCAGGCCGAGGTCGAGACTCCCCGGGGGAAGACCCAGGTCGAGGCCGAGAAGATGCTGGTGGCCATCGGCGTCCTGGGCAACGTGGAGGGGTTGTTTGCCGACGAGGTGAAGGTCGAGATCGTCAAGAACCACATCAAGGTCGACCCGAAGCACGGCTACGTCACCAGCGTGCCGGGGATCTACGCGGTCGGCGACGTGATCGGCCCGCCCTGGCTGGCCCACGTGGCCCATCATGAGGCGATCTGCTGCATCGAGCGGCTCTGCGGCGTTTCCGACCGCACGGTGGATTACACGACGGTCCCCGGCTGCACCTACACCGACCCCGGCGTCGCCAGCGTGGGGCTGACCGAGAAGGCCGCGCGCGAGGCCGGCCACCAGGTCCGCATCGGCAGGTTCCCCTTCCAGTTCAGCGGCCGCGCCCTGGCTTCCGACGAGACCGAGGGGTTCGTCAAGCTGGTCTTCGACGCCCAGTACGGCGAGCTGCTGGGCGCCCACCTGGTCGGCTCGCAGGCGACCGAGCTGATCGCCGAGCTGGTGATGGCCAAGAAGCTCGAGGCCACCGAGGAGGAGATCCTGCACGCCATGCATCCGCACCCAACCTATTCCGAGGCTGTCATGGAAGCGGCCGGCCAGGGTCTTGGGGAATCCGTCCACATTTGAAGGAGTCGACCCTTGATGCGATGTCGACTGTCGATCATCCCGACACTGCTTGCCCCTGCCATCCTCACGGGTGGCGGGGCAGGGGTGATCTTCGTCTTCCAACCGTTCGGGCAACGGACGTGGACCTTCGCAGCCGTGGCGGCCTTGCTGGCCGCTCTGGTCCTGGTCCTTCGTCCTCGTCCAGGGCTCCTGGCGGCTCTGCGTTTTCCCGAGGTTGGGCGGCCCTGGAGCGGTTCCCTTCGGTTGGGGAGGACCGCGCTCATCAGTGTTCTGGCGTGCTGGCTCGGGCTCATCGCCTGGTCGAGCTGGAGTCCCGGCGGGGTGCTGCCCGCGCCCAAGACGGATCCGGACGTCATCCGGGTCGTGACCTGGAACATCCTCCATGGCACCGAGCGCGGGTTGCCCTGGGATCGGTTCGGCTGGCCGGTCCGCAAGGCGGCCCTGGGGACGACGCTCGAGGCCATGAGGCCCGACCTCCTGTGTGTCCAGGAGGCACTCCCTGGGCAGGTCATGGCGGTCGCGAGCATGCTCCCGGGACACCGCCGCGTCGGGGTGGGACGGGATGATGGCGGGTCGAAAGGTGAACACTGCGCGATCTACCTGGATCGGGGACGGTTCGAGCAGCTTGACGCGGGGACATTCTGGCTGGAGCAGCCGATCGACCAACCTCCGCCGCGGTTCACGGGTGGACCCAGGCGGATCTGCACGTGGGTCCGGCTCCGCGATCGGCGCAGCGGCCGTTGTCTGCGAGTCTACAACACCCACTTCCCCTTGACGGCGGTGGCGCAGGAGCAAGCGGCCCGGGTCATCCTCGGGCGAATCGCTCTGGGCGACCCGACCGATGCCGTGCTCGTTGCCGGCGATTTCAATGCCGGACCGGGTCGCCCCTGCCGGCGGCTCTTCGACGAGTCCGGGCTCCAGTCGAGCGCCGTGCTCGCCGGCGAGTCGTCCGCCAGCCCAACCTACCAGTTCTATGGGATCCGCCTCCGCAGCCTCGACGAGATTCTGGTCGACCGCGGCTGGCGCGTCGTCCGGCACCGCGTCCTCGACGTCAAGCCGGCGAACACGTTCCCCTCCGACCACTTCGGCGTCCTGGCCGACCTGAGGTTGCCGGCTGAGGCCAGCTCGAGGCCATCACGCTCCGGGTTGTGAGCGAGAGCGTCCTCGACCCGACCCGGAGCGGGGATAGGCATTCGCTTGTCTGGACGGAAAACTTCCCGTACCTTGGAAAGTCGTCGGCCAGTCCCAAAGCAAAGCCGGCGACCGATCCGATGATCCGAGCCATCCTCGATCCAGGAGCATTCGACTCATGCCCACTGTGACGGTTCAAGGGGAGAAGGCCTTCGAGGTCGACTCGGGGAAGAAACTGGTCCTGGCGATCGAGGATGCCGGGATTGACATCCTCCACCGTTGCGGCGGCAACGCGCGGTGCACGACCTGCCGCGTCCAGGTCCTCTCCGGCGACCCCCCGGCGATGGGCGAAGCCGAACAGCAACGCCTGGCCCGCGAGACCGACCTCGAGCCGAATACCCGGCTCTCCTGCCAGATCCGCGTCGCGTCCGACCTGGAGGTCCGCGTCCTCAACCGGTCGCATCTCCTGGGGATTCCGCCCGGACCGCGCCCCATGGATTGAGGCCATTTCCGGGGATTCCGGCGTTGGCTGCCCGCAGGCGATCTACTTATTTGCGCTTCTGCCGCTCCGCGCACCGCTTACACCGCGCGGCGCGGCGGCGGACCTGCGCGCCGCACCAGGAGCAACGATGGAACTTCGTCTGACGGACCTTCTTCTTTCGGGGACGGAACGGCACGGGACACCTCGGAGCCTGCAAAGTTGGAAGGATTCCGGCGGCTTCCGCCCGAGGGCGGGCCGGGCCTGGTCTGGTGGAGTCGAGCGTCCGGCTCTCCGCGCCGGATCGAGGAGAACCAGTGTACTCGATCGCCCCATGGCCAGGCCAGAGGGCTTGGCGCTGGCAGAGGGCAGCCGAGGGCGGCTGCCCCACCTCTCGGCAGCCGAGGGCGGCTGCCCCACCTTCCGGAGGGAGCGTTCCTCTTTAGAGCGCCTCACGCTCGGGTGGCGCACGGTCTGATCGTAGCCCGACGCGCCAGCGAGGGTCCGACGGCAGTCCCCTCGCTGGCGCGTCGGGCTGGTCTCTCCCGGCCGACGCCGCTCCGGTGTGCGCCACGCATTCGTTCGGCGCTCTAGTCCATGGCCTCGCGCACGGCGGAGAGCACCCGCCAGTGAATGCAAAAGACCAGGGCGACCGCGGTCCCCTCGACGAGGAGCCAGAAGACCAAGGAGCTGCCGCCCACCAGGGCCTCGGGCAAGAACAGCGCCCAGGCCGTGGGGAAGGCCAGCACCATCGGCCACCGGTCGTCGAACTTCCGATGGTGCTGCCAGAGTTGAATGATCAAGCCGATCACCAGGAACAGCATCGAGCCCGCAGCAGCGACGAACGCGGTGTCAATCCACCCGGCCGGAAGCAGGACCGTCGAGAGGTTGCCGACGTCGACCAGTGCGAAGGCAACCCGCCAACCAAGCTTCGCGGCGATGAACAAGCAAAGGAAGCTGAGGAACGCCGCGACGAGGTTGGGAAACATCCGCACGTCCGCGCCCATCGTGCTTGGGCGCGGCCCATCTGTGCGTGGTGGTTTCCCCGCTGTCTCTCGATCCGTTTTCGCCTCGATCGTTTCGCCGACCATTGCGGCCTCCACCGGATTCGGTCATTGGTCGCTACGGACCGGAGCGGTCCGGCGCCCTCCCAGTCGTTCCTGCTCGGGCAGGATCGTCAGCCCCCGAACGCCGGGCAGATCGAGTCGGAACAGCGCGCCGGGCTCGCCCCCGGTGACATAAAGCCGGTCCATGGCCGGGCCGGCGAACGCGACGTTCGAGGTCGTCAGGTTGCCGCCGGGGTAGCGCCGCAGCAACGTCCCCTCCGGGCTGACGACCTGCACCTGCCGCATGCCGTAATGCGCGACGTAGAGGTTCCCCGCGGCGTCCAGGGCGATGCCGTCGGGCTGATTGTCGATCTGGCCGGGTCCCTTGGCGGGCAGGTCGATCAAGACGCGGGACTCGCCCAGCTTCCCCGGCCCCAGCACCGGGAACGCCAGGATGCGGTTCCGCTTGCTCTCGGCCACCAGCAGCTCGTTACCGCCGGGGCGGATCACGATCCCGTTGGGGTACGCCCGGCCGGTCGCCACCGTGTGGCAGACCCAGCGCCGGTCCAGGTAATGGATCGTCCCGTCGGGGTTCTTCTCGTCGGACCTGGCCGGATCGGTGAAGTAGACCCCGCCGGTCGTCGGATCGAGCGTCAGGTCGTTGGGACCCCGCAGGGGCTGTCCGTCCGACTCGGTCGCCGCCGGCTTGAGCTCCTTGCCCGCGGCATCCAGGTGGAGCACGGCATGCCGGCTGGCGTCACAGATCAGGTGCGTCCCGTCGGCCAGGATCTTATGACCATTGGGCGAGCCGGTCTCGGCCCAGGTCGTGGCCCGGCCGTCGGGCGTCACCCTGGTCACGATCTTCTCGTGCGAGAAATACAGGTTGCCGGCGTGGTCGACGACCACGCCCTCCGTGTAGTCGCCGGTCCGGACGACTTCCACCGGCTTGACCGACTCTGCGGCGGGCAAGTCCTCACCGCGGGCCGGCCTCGGCACGAGGATCGGCGCGATGATGAGGACCAAAAGCACGCCCGCGCCTTTCCCAGGGAGAGGCATCGGAAGGATCTCGGGGTTCGTTGATGGGGAGGTCCACGTCGCCTTCGAGAGCCAGTGTACAACCTCCGGCCGGCGATCGCCAATCGCAATCGGGGCCGCCGCGTCCTTGTGACCCACGGCGATCCATACCAGAATGATGAGTTCAGCCGGGCGAACGAATCGGTCCAGGCCGAACGGCAGGAGTCCCTCTCGACGAAAAGGTGCGACGATGAACACGAGTGGAAGAATCAGCCGCCCGGCGTTGCGCGCCGGCTGGATCGGGTGTTGCCTGGCCGTCTGTTGCGTACTTGCGGGGTTCGAGAGCCCGGCCGGCTCGGGCGACGCGGCGAAGCCCCTGCCGCCGGTCTCGGAACGGGCACGGCGGGTCCACGCCGCGGGGATGCTCTTCGACGGCCACAACGACCTTCCCTGGCGGCTGCGCACCGACGGCGATTTCGCGCTGGCCAAGTTCGACCTTTCCCGGCGGCTCAATGCGGGCCAGACCGACATCCCACGCCTGCGGGAGGGCGGAGTCAAGGCGCAGTTCTGGTCGGTGTACATCCCCAGCGAACACGCCAACCCCGCGCGGACCGTCACCGAGCAGATCGACCTGGTCCGCCGCATAGTCGATCGCTATCCCGACGCTTTCGAGATGGCGTACACGGCCGCCGACGTCGAACGCATCGCCCGAGCCGGCAAGATCGCCTCGCTGATCGGGATCGAGGGGGGCGTCGCGATCGAGAACAGTCTGGCCCAGCTTCGCGCCTTCCACCAGCTCGGGGCGCGGTACATGACCTTGACCCATAACTCGACCCTCGACTGGGCCGACGCGGCGACCGATTCGCCCAGGCACGACGGCCTGAGCCCCTTCGGCGAGCGGGTCGTCAAGGAGATGAACCGGCTGGGGATGCTGGTGGACATCTCCCACGTCTCGCCCGCCACGATGGCCGACGCCCTGCGGGTCTCGCAAGCCCCGGTGATCGCCAGCCATTCCAGCGCCTACGCCATTTGCCCGTCGCCCCGCAACGTCCCCGACGACATCCTCAAGGCCGTCAAGTCCAACGGGGGCGTGGTCATGGTCAACTTCTTCTCCGGGTTCATCGTCCCCGAGTCCGGGAGGAAGCTGCGTGCCGTGCTCCAGGAGATGCGCAGCAAGTATCCCGATCGCGCGGCGCGCGCCAGGGCGATGGAGGACTGGTCCAAATCCGAAGGCGCCAAGCTCGCGCGCGGGACCTATCGCGACGTCGCCGACCACATCGACCACATCGTCAAGGTCGCCGGGATCGACCACGTCGGCATCGGCTCCGACTTCGACGGGATCAGCATGTCGCCGGTGGGCCTGGAGGACGTCTCCTGCTACCCGCGGCTGACCGAGGAGCTGCTCCACCGGGGTTATTCCGAGGCGGACATCCACAAGATCCTGGGCGGCAACGTGCTCCGTGCCTTCCGCCAGGCCGGTGAGGTCGCCCGGCGGCTCCGCGCCACCACCCCGCCGGAGGTCGACGACATCAAGCCGGAGAGGCGGGGCTACTGAATGCTCAAGAAGCGATCCATCTGGTGAATCGAGTCCTTCACGATCGGGCATCATCCTCGAGGTGTCGGAATCGTCCGCGGGCGAGACCTGACGACCGGGCCGCTCGAGGCCTCAATCGATCTTCCCATTGTGGGCCGCGTCGGCCCCCCCACATCCGCCAGCCATCGTCGGCGTCGTCGCCCGTCTCCAGGCAAATGAGCGTCCCGGAGTCGGTCCCGAGGTAGACACGCCCGGCCACGACGGCCGGCTGGAACACGATGGGTTCGCCGATCGGGACGCTCCAGAGCGACGCCCCGGACTCGGCCGACAGGCAATGGACCTCTCCGTGAGCGGTCCCGAAGAACAGCTTGCCGTTGGCGATGGCGGGGGGCGTCAGCGGGCTGTCGAGCAGGTCCTCGCCCTCCACCTGCGGCGTGCCGAGTTTGGTCTTCCAGTAGACGTGGTCCGAGCGCGGATCGGCCGAAGTGACGGTGTCGCCGTGGGCCGCGTACAGCCGCGCCCGGTAGACGAACGGCTTGGAACCCTGGTAGGTCCAGACCTCGTGGACGTGGCCCTTGCCGAGGTTGCGCATGGCCTGGGCCATCTTGGCATCGCCCTTGAAGGCGCCGAACCCGACCGCGCTGTCGGCGTGCTGGCTGGCCGCGTACCGGTGCGACTCTCGGGCCCGCTTGGCGTGGTCGAGATAGTCAGCCTTCCGGGCCGTGGCCGCATAGTAACGGTAGCGGGCATCGCGCATCGCCCGGGCAGCGAGATGCTCGGCCTGATGGACGTCGGGCCGCGCCGGGTCGCCCTCGGCGACCTCCTGGCGCTGGCTGAAGAAGCATTCCCCTTCCCAGACCACGGGCGATGATGTGGCATTGCGCGGCTCCTGCCACTCGACGCCGCCGTCTTCCTGGCGCAGGCAGTAGAGCGTACCGCCGAGCGTCGCGAAGTGGACCTTGCCGCCGGCGAGCACGGGGGCCGTGATGATCTCGCCCTCGATCGGCTGCTTCCAGGATTCGTGGCCGGTCCGGAGGTCGAAGCAAGCGAGGTAGTGTCGCCGGTCGCCCCGGGAGTCGGGGTAGGCCATGTAGATGCGTCCGGCCCCCACGGCGGGCATGCTCATCAGGGGATCGCCCAGCCACTTCTTCCAGACCGGGGTGCCTTCGACGGTCAGGACCTCCAGCTCGCAGCTCTCGGTGTTGAAGACGACGTGCCCTTCGGCGACTGCCGCCGCGGTGGGCCCATCGTCGGAGGTCTGGTATTGCCAGGCGAGGCGGCCGTCGCGGGCATCGAAGGCATAGAAGTCGTAGCTGCCGAAGCCGCCGCCCAGGAAGACGCGGCCGTCGACCACCGCCGGCGTCGCCAGGCTGCGGTGGCCAGGGATGGGGACTCTCCAGCCCCGGAACCGCCCGTCCGGGCTGACGAACGGTGCGGGCTCATCCACCCGCGGGAGATGGCCTTGCTGTTTCGGATCGATCTTCATCTCTCATTCCTCCGGACTGTCTGGCCGACAGGGCCCCTCCCCGAGACCTCGTGGCCCTCCGGCGCGAGGAGCGGGGCAGGGAACACGACTCGGACGCTCGTCGGACAGCTCATCGCCTTGGCTGCTGCCCCGCCCGGGGACGACTCGATCCGCGGTCGCCGTCTGGCCGGTCAGCTTTGCGGCGTTGCTGGCGAGGCCTCGGGCATTGGAACTGAGGCGTCGCGGCGCCGGTCTCGGGCTCGGTGGCCGTCGCTGTCGCTGTCAGTAGAGGCCTCGGCCGCCCCCCACCGCCTTGGTGGATCGGCGTCAGGCGCGGGGCCGGGCCCGCCGCCGCGCCGTGTAGGCCAGCAGGGCGACGGTGCCGGTCCCCAGCAGCACCAGGCCGGCCGGCTCGGGCACGGGCGTCAGCAAGAAGGCGTGCGTCTGCCCGTTGGGCGCGATCCCATAGCCGGCGATATAGCCGGTGTCGCTGATACCCTGTGCGGACTCGAGCGTGAATCTCGAGCCAGGGGCGATGAGGTCGTTGAGGTCGAGCATCTGACCGCCACTGTAGAGGAACGCGAGGGTCGCGCCGGTGGGGGTGCCCGACAGTCCGACAACCTGGCCGGCGTCGTTGACGGCATAGCCGATGCTGTAGTCCCCGCCGGGGAGGGTGCCGAGGTCCTGGAGCGGGCCGCCGCCCGGGCCTGATAGGAACGCATGTTCCGGACCCGCGAGGGGCGGGTTGAGCGAGTTGTACGAGGTTCCGGCAACCTGGCCGGAGCCGTTGACGGCATAGCCCAGGCTGGAGTCGAACCCGGGGAGGGTGCCGAGGTCCTGGAGCGGGCCGCCGTTCGGCCCCGACAGGAACGCGTGGTACGCGCGGTCCGCGGGGACGAACGAATCTCCGGCGACCTGGCCGGAGGCGTTGACGCCATAGCCGAAGCTGCTGTCCCCGCCGGGGAGGGTGCCGAGGTCCTGCAGCACCCCGCCGCCGGGGCCCGACAGGAACGCGAGCGGCCCGAAGTTGCCCGCGGTGTATGAAGCCCCCGCAACCTGGCCGGAGGCGTTGACGGCATAGCCGTAGCTGTTGGTTCCGCCGAGGGTGCCGAGGTCCTGGAGCGGGCCGCCATTCGGCCCCGACAGGAACGCGTGTGCGCCGCCGCCCGCGGTGTACGCGTATCCTGCGACCTGGCCGTAGTTGTTGACGCCAGCGCCATAGCTGCTGGTCCCGCCGAGGGTGCCGAGGTCCGTCAGGGTGTAGAGGATCTCGGCCCGCGCCGGGCGGGCCACGCCCGCCGCCGACACGATCAGCGCCATCAGGGCCAGCCCGGTCATTATCGTTCGACGCATGGTGGTTGAAACTCCTTCCGATCGCTGGTCGCGAATCCGCGGCGTGGGACCCGTCGCCCCGTGCGGGCTCTCCGCCCGTGACACCGCCCGGCGAGAATCAGGCCTCGGTCCGGCTCCCTGGGAGAGTCTCCCCGGGCCAGGACGGCGAGGATTGACCGATGATGGTGCCGGGAATCAAGCCGCCGGGCGCCTCTCATCACTGTAGGCCGGTGATCGCCGATCAGGCCGACTGATCGGGCGGGTCGGGCCGCTGACACGCTGTCAATCTTTCGTTTCTGAGAGGTTCCTCATCGAGATCCCGGTGCGTTCGTCCCGGGGACCGGGTCTCTTGTGTCTACTCGATCTTGATTCGAAAGTGTGTGGAAGATATGCTTACCCGACGCGTCGCTGATGGTGACGATCGCCTCATACTCCTTTCGTTCCGCGTTGAGGGGCACCTGCCAGATCATCGCGCCTCCACCGGAGACCGACAGGCCATCCGGGCCGTGGGACAGGTCGAACATCGTTCCACCCTTGCTCGAGCGGACCTGGATCTGGTGGATCAATCGCCGGCCGCGTCGGGCCGACAGGTCGGAGGCGGACGTCACCACGAGGACCGGGGTCACCGAGCGGGCAATCCCCTCATCCAGGCTCAGCCGGCGCAACACCAGCCGATCGTTGCTCGCGGGGACCGTGAGCAGGACCTTGGCCGCCGGGATGAAGTGGAACCGCTTGACGATGGTCATGGCATCGGCGACGTCGCCCTCGCGCCCCAGATGGCCATCACGTCGTCCGTCCCCCGCTTCGGGATGCCGTTCTCGGCCATCAGCCCGGGGGTGGAGTCCTCGATCGCCTTGCGGGCAAAGACCAGCGTCTCGGACATCTCGCCGAAGAAGCGGATCGTCAGGTACTCCCCCCGGCCGTCGCGCAACAACTCGACGAGGTGACGGAGGTTCCTGACCGAGACGCCGTCGACATCCTTGACCACCTGGCCGAACGGGTCCGAGTAACCCCGCGCGATCGGGTGGGCCAGCAGCGGCGCGGTGACCACCACCAGCTCCTCGCCCGGGAAGGCGACGCGATCGGTCTCGCGGGTCACCAGGGGGCTGCCCAGCATCGCGAACGGGTTGCCCTGGGCGTAGGCGGACGCCGCCTTCTCGATCGCTGGCGAGAAGACGAGCGGCCCGTGGACGAAGTAGGACGGGTACCGGCCCCGGTAGGGCTTGATCAGCCGGTCGTCCTCGCGGGTGGCGACCATGCCGACCTCCTTCGGCTTGCCGCCGCGGAGGAGTCGGACGGGCACGGTGCCGCCCTGGGCCAGTCGGGGGACCAGGGCCGTGAACGGCAGCCGCAGGTTATCCGGATAGTCGACCAGGCCCTCGTTGTCGACCTCCACCCTGCCGATGTGGGTCACGACGTCACCCTCGCGGAGCGGGTAGGACGGGTCCGGCTTGCGAGGCTCGCGGACCAGGACCCCACGGTCGGATCGGGCCAGGCCGAGCTTCTTCCGCAGGGTCTCGTTGACCAGCGTCTGGAAGTGGTCGGCGACCCGGGGCTTGCCCTCGTAGCGGCCGTCCTTGACGTCTTCGAGGTAGGCGTTGATCTCCTCGTTGGGGATGATGAACCCGGCGTTCTGGGCCCGCCGGAAGACCAGGCCGACCATCTTGCCGTCGACCAGCGCGGGGCCGCCGCTGCTGCCGGGCCCCGGCGGGGTGTCGACCTGGATCCGGATCCCTTCGGTCAGGTCGTTATACGGAGCGTAATCGATCCGCGAGACGACCCCGCGGGTGACCGCCAGTCCGGCGCCGCCGGCCGGGAACCCCATCAGGACCACCGGGTCATTCGCGGCGGGACACTTCGCGGCGCGGGGGATCGGCGGCCGTTTCTCGAAGAACTTCTCGTCCTCGAGTTTCAGCGTGGCCAGATCGATCCCCGGCCCAACCGAGGCGACCTTGGCGGCGATGCGGTCGCCGCCGCGCGGGGCCTGCACGAAGACTTCGCCGGCGTAGAGGACGATGTGGGCGTTGGTCAGGACGGTCTTGCCGTCGATGACCACCCCGGTGCCCATGACCTCGACCGGGGCCTGCTTGGTCCAGGGGCGCACCGGGTTGGGGAGCCGGAGCGAGGCGAGGACGCGGACGATGGAGTCTTCCGGGCCGCCGGCCGTGGCGAGGTCCGCGACGCACAAGCAGAGAAAGAGGGCCGTGATGGGAAGGGTCGGCTTCATCGGTCGGTTCTCCTTGGTGTGGATCGGTAAGCCTGATTGCGATGCCCATGGGGGCCCGAGGTCAGGGAGGTCGAGGGGAACACGGTCACTCAGGAAGACGCTCTCACGAAAGAGGAGAGCATTTCCCGGGTGGAGGGAACACTATGTTCAATCGCAGGATGGAGACCGTCGAAGGGTACGTCGGCCCAGATCAAGCGTGCCGCCGCCAGGGGATCATCCTCGACCGTCGTGATCTCGTCGAAGACGAGTGTCGCGCGGGCATCGGCCCGGTACACCGCCCAGGTGGGGAGACCGGGGTGGTTCGGGTCGCCGGACCTCGCGAACGCGATCCAGGCGTCCTGGACAAGGTTCGACAGGGCCCTCCGGTCCTCGCCGTTGCCCGTGTATCGATTGACACCCTTGGCGTGCAAGTTGCCAAAAACAAAGGGGATCTCCACCGCGTGCGGCGCGCCGAGCCGACCACCCCGGATGGGCGTCTTCCAGGCGAAGAGGTACATCCGGGTGTCCGCGGGGCGGTGGGCGGATTGGGCCTCGGCCAGGCGGATGGCCGGCATCCGGAAAAGGAGGTCGCCGTTGATGGCCATGGTGAGGTTTCCCGCCTTCTCGCCGGGCTGGGAGTGCCGATAAGCGGCGATCACCTCATGCCAGCGGTCGCCGACCGCATGCCTCAGGATTCGCTCGAGCGCGTGTGGACGCATCCACCGGAGGATCGGGAGGTAGAGGCTCCAGAGCCGAGCCTCGTCGAGAGTGGTTCCCGTGAGCAGCGCCACGTCCCGGGCGCACCCCGCCCGGATCGCTTGAAGCGGCGGCTCGGGCAGGACCGCGCCGTCGACGACGGGCCCGAAGACCAGATCGCCGCCAAACTCGTTCCGGCGCAGGAAACGCTTCTGGGCCTTCAGCAAGGCCTTCGTCGGTAGGGCTCGGAGCTCGTCGACATCTGCCACCCCGATCGTCCGTAGGAACGCCCGGGCCACCGCCCGCGAGGTCCCGGGAAAGCGGACGAGGTTCGGCCCGCCGCTCATGGCGATCGCGCGGCGGAACAGGCCGCGGGCCGCGGGCATCGCCATCAGGCAACTGATGCTGATGCCTCCAGCCGACTCGCCGAAGACCGTGACGTTCCCCGGGTCGCCGCCGAACCGCTCGATGTTGTCGCGGACCCACCGGAGGGCGGCGACCTGATCCAGCAGGCCGTGATTGCCGCTCGTCGTGGATTCTTCTCCCGGGATCTCGGACAGATCGAGGAACCCGAACGCCCCGAGGCGGTAATTGATCGTCACCAGGACGACATCCCCCCGCCGGATGAGCGCGCGGCCGTCGTACCAGGGCCATCGGCCTGAACCAATGAGGAAAGCGCCGCCGTGGATGCAGACCATGACCGGACGCCTGCCGTCATCGGCCGCGGGTGTCCAGACATTGAGGGTGAGGCAGTCCTCGTCGCCCGGGGCCAACACCTCGCCCCAGATGTGGTCGAGCGGGTCGGGATTCTGCGGCGCGGCCGGGCGGAACCTTGTCGCGTCCCGGGTCTCGGACCAGGCCTCGGGCGGTTCGGGGGGCCGGAAGCGCAGCATCCCGACCGGCGGACGCCCATACGGGACTCCCCGAAAAAGGCAAACTTCGTCCCGCCAGCTCCCTCGGATTGGCCCGTAGGTGGTTTCGACATCAGGGAAAGATTCTACCATGTCCATTCCCCTTCAATCTCGACGTCTCGACGCGATCGCTCCGGGTTTCCTGAGCGCCAGCCAGCTCCCCTCGTCATCATTGACAGTCCCCGGTTTCTTCCCTGACTTCGGGTCACTCCTTTGGCCGCCGATGAGACCAGGGAGCCTGTGCCTCGATGGCGGCTGCCACCCGCAGTACCAGGCCGTCGGCGCCGCGCCGACCCGCGAGTTGCAGCCCCAAAGGTAGCCCATCTCTCGTCCATCCACATGGGATCGACACCGCGGGCTGGCCGGTGAGGTTGAACGGCCAGGTGAAGGCCCACTCCACCTGTGGATCGATCTTCCTGCCGGCGATCTGGTCCGGCCCCATCGGTAAGTTTGTCGAGAAAGGCGGCACGGCGAGGGTCGGGGTCGCCAGCACATCGCAGTCCTTCCAGAAGTCCGGGGCCGACTGCTCCAGGAACGATGTCAGGCTGGTTTGCGCCGCCAGGTAGTCGCCGAGCTTCAGTTTCAGTCCTGGCTCGACGAAAGCCGCGAAGGTGTTCGTCAGGAGATGACGCTTGTTCCTGAAATCGGCTTCGTCCTTGATTCCGGCATCGGAAATCGAGACGGCACGGAAGATGACCAACAGCGCATCGAGAGGCGCTCGGGGCAAGGGCTCCTGTCGCACGGCGATCTTCACGCCCCTATTCCCCAGCAACCGGACCGTCGTCTCTGCCGCCTGGGCCACCTCGTTTTCCACGGGCACACCGGTCGGGCGCGGGCAGTAGGTCAGACGCAGGTCGCGGAGGTCGCCCTGGAGCGACAGATCGTCAATGCCCAGGGCCGGGAGCGAGAACGGGTCGCGGTCGTCCGGGCCGGCCAGGACGCGCAGGGCCAGGGCCGTGTCGGCCACGGTTCGCGCCAGCGGGCCGATGTACCACTGCGTCACGAAGGCGTTGTAGCCGGGCACCCGTGGGATCCGGCCGAACGACGGCTTGAGGCCGACGATGCCACAGCAACTCGCCGGGATGCGGACTGAGCCCGCGATGTCGGTGCCGAGGGCCAGGTACGCCAGGCCCGCCGCCACCGCCGCTGCCGAGCCGCCGCTGGATCCGCCGGCCGTCCGTTCCGGGTGCCAGGGCGTCGGCGTCGTGCCGAACAGCGTGTTCTCGGTGACGCCCTTGTGGCCGAACTCCGGTTCATTGGTCTTGCCGAGGATGATGGCGCCGGCCTTGCGAAGACGGGCCACGGTCAGATCATCGGACTTACCGATTTCCTTCTCGCGCAGCCGGGACCCGCAGGTGAAACGCAATCCCGCGACCTCCAGGTCATCCTTGATCGCCACGGGCACGCCATGCAGCAGTCCCAGGTTACCGGCGGGGTGCTCCCGCCGCATCTTATGCTTCATGTCCGCGTCCTTGCGGGCGTTATCCAGGTCGAGGGTGACGTAGGCGTTCAGCGTCGGATTCAGCCTGTCGATCCGAGTGCGCAGGGCGTCGATCACCTCGACCGGCGACACCTCGAGGGCGCGTATCCGGGCGGCGAGATCGACAGCGGAGAGGTAGCAAAGGTCATCGGTTTTCGGAGACATGATCGACTCCCGGTACTGGGTGAACAGGACCACCAAGCTTACGACGGTGAGTTCTCGCAGCGGGCTGTCCGGATGTGGTCCACGGCGGCTAGGGACATGAAGACCGCCACGAACACCCCGTAAATGAGCGGGGCCAGGTCCAGCCTCAGCGGCATTAGCGCCGCCACGAGGAAATGGGCCAGGCCGACCAGGTAATAGATGCCCCAGTACAGCCGACCCACGACCAGAAATGCCACTCCGTTGACCACCGTCCAGGGTGGGTAGAACGCCAGCAGATCCGCGGCCCTACGGGAAGCAAACGGCGGGCAGTAGATCCAGAACAGCGAGATGCCCGCCAGACTGACTCCGCCCCAGAGCACCGCCAGGTGGCGCTCCGTCGGCTCGACGGGATCGCGACGGAAGAGGTACGTCAGGAACATCCACCACCACAGGGCGTAGGATGTCAGCAGGGCGAACCAGAGCAGCGCTGGCGGTTGGTCAGTTCGGATGAGCGCGAAGAGCGCACCGTGCAACGCCAGATTGAGCCCCGCGTCCCAGAAGTCGATCGCGCCCCAGCGCGCGATGCCGGGCAGCGGCAGCTTGTGGTTGATCGCCTCCACCACGGGGCGCGTGATGCGTTCCAGCCAACTGCGAGTCCGCACGCTGGTTTCCTCGCCCCGGGCACAGCGCTCCAGGTCGCCGGCCAGGGCCGAGGCGCTGGCGTAGCGGCGATCCGGCTCCTTCGCCAGGCACCTCTGGCAGATCAACACCAGGTCCGAACTGGTCTGAAGGTTGGGATTGTACAACGATGGCGGCGGTACGGGGCGCTCCAGATCGGCCGTCTGGGCGAGTATCTCCTCGTTCGTCCCCTCGAACGGCCTGCGGGATGTCAGCAGCTTGTAAAGGATCGCACCCAGGCCATAGACGTCGACAGCCGTGGTCAGGTCGGTTTGCCCTTGAGCTTGTTCGGGGGCCATGTATCCCACCGTGCCGACAATGGCGCCTTCGCGTGTCCCTGTGGCGTCCTCCTCCTGCTCGGACGCAGCGGAGCCGCTACCAGCCCGTTCGTCCGCTGCGTCACGGACCTGCCGGGCGAGGCCGAAGTCCGAGACAAGCGGCTCGCCCTGAGCGTCGAGCAGGATGTTGCCCGGCTTGAGGTCGCGGTGGATGATGCCCTGCTCGTGGAGGTAGTGGACGGCCCGGGCGATCTTGGCTATGAAGCGGGTGATCGCCTTCTTACGCTCGTCGACGGCCTGCCGCTCCGCCGCTGCTCTGGCGGGCCTAGCCTGCAGACTGTACTCCTGGATTTGCTTGTCCAGGCTGCCTTTCTCAGCCAGCTTCGAAGTGAAATAGAGCCGGTTTGCGTGTTCGCCGACATGGTAGACCCGAACGAGGTGTTCGTGCTCAAGATTGCTGGCGATCTCCAATTCACGCAGGGAGTGGCGACGGTCGCGCGGGTTGACCAGCTTGAGGGCGACCTCCTTTTTGATATGGACCTGTCGGGCCCGGTAAACCACGCCCTGGCCGCCAACTGCTACCACCTCAAGCAATTCATAGTTGCCGAAGAGCCGCCCTACGCCCGCTGTCTGCGTGACGGCGCGCAGCGGCCCGAACCAGGGTTCCAGTTCCCTCTCATCCTCAATCAACTCGTTCAGGGCCGCTCGTGCTTCCGGGTCGTGCAGCGACCACTCGGGCAGGTGAGGCTCTTCTCCCCTGTCCCGGCACTCCAGGAAGGCGCAGATAACCTCTCCCAGGTCCCGGTTTGAGTCGTGGGAGGAACGGGTTTCGTCGAGCATGGCGTTCATCCTTTCTTGTCTTCCCCGCTTTCCTGGAGAAGCCGGCGCAGCTTGCGCATGCCCCGCTTGAGCAGGCCACCCACGGCATCCCCGGTGCGGCCCATGTGCTGGCTGATGGATTTCACCGAGCAGCCGTGGAGGTACTTCAGTTCCACGGCAGTTCGCTCATCTTCGAGTAGCCGGCCGAGTGCAGTCGCCAGCCGTTCCATCTGCTCGATGCGCAGCACGCGTTCGCTGGGCGACGAGTGGCCGGCAGCAATAAACTCATCCAGGATTCGTGACGACTCGTAGACCGAATCCCTGCCCGGCGTAATGTCGCTCACGGCTTGCAGCAATTCGTTCTTGAGAATGGCTCGCAGCCAGCCTCGCCACTGCTCCTCGCAATCGCCCCCCCGGAATTGGTCGCGATTCTTGTGGGCCTTCAGGAGCGTCTGCTGGACCAGGTCGGACAAGTCCAGGCGCCGTTGCAAACCCGGCTGCCACAGGAGCCGGGCCACCAGGCGGAGATAGTCCTGATAGTTTTCCAAAGGCCGGGGCATAACCAATCCCTCCTATCAACCTGATGGACGACGGCGGAAAATCGGGCGCGCAGGAAGGAATTTTTTTTCCGGCTCTTCCGGGTTTCGTGTGGGTACCGATATGTGGACTGACGTCCACAATCCGATGGCCAACGCCTAGAAAACAAGGCGTTTTCGCGGCTTCAGTCGGGGTAGAGATCCAGTCCTCCGCAAT
>JAJPJC010000124.1 GCA_021324445.1 Isosphaeraceae bacterium | reverse complement strand
GTCCGCGCCACCGGCGCGGAATTGGGGAGAGAAACTCCTCGAAGATTGAGTAAAATCGCCAGAGTCGAGTGAAAGAAAGCGGAGGAGGTGGGATTCGAACCCACGGTACCGTAAAACGGTACACCGGTTTTCGAGACCGGCCCTTTCAACCACTCAGGCACCCCTCCGGGCTTCCTCTCCTGCGGCCGGCGGCTCGTCGAGCTCGCCGGTCGTGGGCTGAGCCGTTCGATCTGCTCCCAGTCTACGAAATGACCGCCGTTCCTGGAAGAAATCGGTGAGGATTTCGCCGCATTCCGCGGCGAGGACGCCCGCGGTGACCTCGACCCGATGGTTGAGCCGCGGGTCGGAAACCAGCCGATATAAGCTCTGACACGCGCCGGCCTTGGGATCGGTGGCGCCGTAGACCAGCCGCGCGATCCGGCTCAGGACGATCGCGCCGGCGCACATCGCACAGGGCTCGAGGGTGACATACAAGACGCAATCATCCAGCCGCCAGGTGCCCAGGGCCCGACCCGCCCAGGTCAACGCCAGCCGCTCGGCGTGGGCGGTCGGGTCCCGGAGCGTCTCGCGCAAGTTGTGAGCCTGTGAGAGGATCCGCCCGCCGCGCACGACCAGCGCCCCCACCGGAACCTCGCCCAGGTTCCTCGCTTCCTGTGCCAGTTCCAACGCCCGCCGCATCATCGCCTCATCCGGCGACGACTCTGCGCGAACCGAGGGATTCCCCCGGTCCGGGCACGTACCGCGGGGTTCGTCCTGTCGTGGTACCATGGCGGCCCAGCCGAATCCGAGCCGACTGCCTTGCCGACCGCGACTCGCTCGCAAATTCTTCCGAGATCGGCCCCTCGGGAGACCATCACGCCGCGACCGTGCGGTCGCCGCCCATATCCAGCGCGTTGAACACCAGCGCGGCCACAGCCCCGCCCGCGAAGTCGGCGACCAGGTAAATGATCAGCCTGGTGAGGTCAGCCAGGCCCATCACGGTCACACCCACGCCGACGGCCGGATTGAACGCGCCGCCGGATACCGGCCCGACCGCGAAAGCCCCGACCATGACCGTGAAACCGATGGCCAGGCCGTAGAACGAGTTGCCTGCCGTCCCCTTGGCCGTCGCGGAATTCAGCACCACGTAGACCAACGCGAAGGTGAACAGGAAATCTCCCACGGCCTGCGCGATCATCTGGTACTGGTTGGGGTGGGATTCCGGCGGGGCGGCCGTCGTACTCCCCTTGATGAACAGGACCAGACCGGCCGCGACCACCGCTCCGATCACCTGGGCGACCATGTAGGGCCCGGCGTCGGCCCAGGTCATCTTGCCTCGCATCGTCACGCCCAGCGTCACCGCCGGGTTGTAGTGACCGCCGGAGTAATGGCCGCCGGCATAAACCATCACCATCAACGCCGACCCGATCGCCAGCGGCGCCAGCTCCGCGGCGTCGGGACCCTTGACCGTCTGCCCGACGGTGAAAACCAGGAAGAACGTCCCGATTGCTTCCACGACCAGCTTGCCGATCATCGCTTGCTCCTCGCCAGAGAGTCCTCGATCTCCATCCACTCGTCCCCCGCACGACGACCGGATCCTTGCAAGGATCGGGACCGTACCCCCGGTTTTTCGAATTCGGTCCGCTCCGAGAAGTGCTCCGGCGTAGCCTCGCCAGCCCATCAAGACCTCACCGAATTAACAGACCCACCTCCCGGAAGCAAGCGTTGAATGAAATCGGCAAAGCGGGGCCATCTGGAGACGTGCCGGCCCGGGTCGGAGTCGGTCGGCCGGATGCCGCGATCGCCGCGCTTCCAGTCGAACCACCACGCCGCGGCGCGGATCAGGGCGCAGGCGGCCAAGCCGTGGAGGAGGAGACTGACCAGGTAGGTCCGGATCACTCCCGGGCCGAGGGCCAGGCGCGCGCTCCAGAGCAGCCCGGGCAATTGGAAGTTGGCTTCCCAGGCCCGTCCTTCCAGCCAAGACTGGAACTCGACCGGCGAGACCAGCGCGACCCACTCGACCAGCGGCGTCAGGCCGGCCAGGTAGACGGCCTGCCACGTCCCGGCGAGGGGCCCGATCAGGTGGAGGGGGACGAAGAGCACGGCGGCGACGTTGCCGGCCAGGAGGGTCAGGAAGCTTGCCGCCAGGGCGCGCTCCGACGACTGTGACACCATCGAGGCGAAGACACCCAGCGCCGCCGCGTACCGGCCGAAGATCAGGATCGCGGTTGCGGCAGCCAGCACGCCCAACGGGTGGACCGCGCCCGTCGCCAGACCGAAGATCCAGAGAATCAGCAGCGGAATCGACCAGGCCCGGGCGGACCAAAGCGCGCCGGCGGCCTTGGCCCGGGCGATCTCCGATCCGCCGACGAGGGTCGTCGCCAGGCTCGACCACGTCCCACGCTCCTGTTCGCCGGTGACGCTGATCGCCGCCGTCGCCGTCACCACGGCCAAGACGAGCAGGTACAGCCCGGTGCCAAGGTGGCGGATGACCTGGTTCAGGGTCTCACGGTCACTCGGCACGGGCGTCCCGCCGTGCCAGCTCGCGCGCCACTCCCGCACCGAGTCCCACGCCGGTGCCGCCAAGGGTACCAGCAGACTCGCAGAAAGCAGCACGAACAGGAGAACGGTCTTGCGAGGCAGCGGACCGGCAGCGTACCGTTCCTTCCAGAGCATCGGATCGTCGCCCAGGACCGGGCGCGCCTGCAATGCGAAACCGCGTCGGCGGCCACACCGGCCCCACAGCCCCAGCCGGAGCGGGCGGAGACACACGGTGGCCACCAGCAGGAAGCACGCGGAGTAACCCGCCTGACCCCCGACAGTCCACGGCAGCATCCGGAAGAATGCCGCGCGGTTTCCAGGAAATCCGGGCGGGTAGTACCACTTCGTCACGATCATCGCCCAGAGATAGCCGGCTGCCTTGCCAGGGTGGCCGAGCCACAGGTCCAGCTCGAACCCCCGTCGCAGTCCGAGTCGCCCGCCGGTCGTGGCATACCAGTACCACACCGGCAGTACGAGCCAACCGCCCACCAGCACGTACGCGAGCGGGATTGCCACCCGCGGCCGGCCGACCACAAGGGTCGCGACCATGATGGAGAGCGAGCCGACGAAGACGGTCAAGGCGAACAGCAGCACGGCAGCACCGGCGATCGTCTCGGCGTCGAGTAGACCCAGCACCGCCACCGGCGCGACCATCGGCAGCCCGACGGCCAGGACCACCCCGAGCACCACCAGCCGCGCCGCCAGCTTTCCCACCACGATCGCCCCGCTGGAGAGCGGGCTGGCCAGCAGGTCCAGCATCGTCCCACGCCGGTCCTCCTCCGCGAGGGAGCCGGCGACCAAGCTCGGCACCACCGCGACGATCGCCACCCCGTACAACCAGGCCAGCTCCAGAGTGCACAGCTCGGCATATCGCGGCAGGTTGCCGGCCGCTCCCAACTTCGCCCCGCGTTGCGCAACATCTAAGTCCCATTGCCAGTACAGCACCCACAGGGCATAGAGCGGGATCAGCCCGATCGCCGCGCGCAACGCATAATGACGCCGCCACCGCGCCGTCCGCATCAGCTCGGATCGCAGGATCGGGCCGAAGTTCATCAGGCGCCCCCCTTTCTCCCGGTCCACCCGGCCGCGGAGCCCAATCCGTCCCCTTCAGGGTCGGTGAGCCCACGACGATTGTCCGATGCGGATTCTAACATACCGCGAATCGTCGGCGATTGGTAGGATCGCGGCCGGTAACCCGCCAGGCTTCGCAGGGATCGCAGGCCAGACGGCAGGGCCTCGGCACAACGCTCGTGCCCCAACCCGATTCGGCAGACCACTGCGGTTTTCGGAATACCGCAAGACTTTCTTGAATGATATGAAGTGTGCAATTATTCGTGTGTGTATGAGTTGTCCAACGCATGCCGGCGGGCGTCGGGCTGGTCTGCGGGATGAATTATGTCGAATTCCAGGTCAGATGGGACTTGCTCAGGTCAGTTGACGCTCTTATGATTGGGCTGACTGACCGGTCAGTCCGACATGCTGGGAACGACCACGAGTCTGGTTGATTGGCTGCGGGAGAGCATCAATGAAGCGGCGCTGGGAATTGAAGCCGAACTTGCTGGAGTGCATTCTGGAGGATCGCGTTTATCCTGCGACCAATTTGGGCATCATTATCTTGACGACGAGTGGTCTGAGCCTGGTCACGCCGTTTCCGGGTGCCTCGAACTCGGCGGCCGGCGCGCTGGGGAACATTGCGGGGACCACCAGCATGGCGGCCAGCGTGAGCGGGGCGGCGATGCCGACGAGCTTCTATATTACGGGGAACCGCGGGATCTCGACGTTCACGCCGGGCAATTTCACGGGCAATCCCAGTGTGGGCCTGGCGGTGGTGAGCGGCAGCGGGGGAGTCGGCCTGACGATCCAGGTCGGTTCGGGCTCGGACGACGCGAGTGCGCCGGTGGCCACGCCCACGGTCGGACGAAGCACGGTCGGCGGGTCGGCCACGGATGCTCCCTCGATCATGTCTTATATCGGCCAGCCCGCTTCCGGATCGAATGCTCCGATTCTGCCGGAGGGGCAGAGTTATCAGGCGCCCACGGCCCCGGTTCCCGCTCTGCCGCCGATGGGCGTGGTCATCCCGGGTTCGCCGATGGGGACTGGGAGTAGTGGTTCGACCATGCCCGGCGCGAATCCGTTGATTCCGCAACCCGGAGCGCAGTTGCGCTTGCCGACCCCCGGCGGGCCCCTGTCCAATTCCCTGCCCGGCGGACTGGGAGTCGGCAGCGGCTCGCTCATGCCCGGTCCGAGCATGAACTGAGCTCTCTCCATCCATCACTGGGTGGCGCTGCGCGGTTCCGTCGCCGCCCAGCGCGCCAGCCACGCGCGGGTTGCCGCGTCATAGACCGGCGGCGCCAGACTCGCCTGGGGCGAGAGCACTCCGAGCTGGGAGGTTGGCGTGACCACCGCCCGGTGTCGGTCGCAGTCGCCGCTGCCGCAGCCGCAGCCTTCGCCCGGACAGGTCACCTTGTGCAGCCAGGTCCTGAGGAAGCAGGGCTTTTTGACCTTCACCGCGGGCATGCTCTCACAGGGTGAGCTGCATCCTTGGGTGCAGGGCGAGGCGGAGCTGGCGCAGGGGAGGCAAGACTGATACGAAGCTGGGAACGCAGCGGCCGGGAGTTGCGACGACGGGAGCGGGCCGGAGTTCTTCAGCGGGCAGAGCCGCCCGAGCAGGCAGCAGCGTGATTGGGGCAAGGTGGCCACCGGCGGCGGTAAGGCCGTGCTGGAAGTCCCCGGCGCGGAGGTCGCGATCAGCCGGGGACCGGAGCCCGGGCTGGTGGTCTGAGCCGGGGCCGCGGTCGCCGCGGCGGCTGCGGCCGACGGTGCCGGTTCCGCTCCGGTCGTGGAGCCTTCCCCGGCTGCGGCAGCCGACGGTGCAGGGGGCGTGGTCACGGGTTCACCGACGGGAGTCGCCGATGGGGGCGCCGGGTTGGCTCGCAAGGTTGGCGGTTGAGGCGGCGGGGGTTGAGTCGCTTCGGCATCGGGGGTTGCCGTGGCGGTCCCGGGGAGCGGGTCCCGCGGCGCGGAGTCTGGTGCGGCTGGGGGCGGCGCGGCCTCCGCGGCCATGGCCGAGGCGGGAATCGCCGCCGGATCGACAGGCCGCCCGGGTCCGAGCTGGTCGGCCCCGGTTGAGGGAGCGGCACCTTCGGTCGCGGCCGGCGACGGCGGCGCACCGAGCGCGGTGCGGAGATCCTCCGGCCCGCGCGGCGGGCCCAGGTCCGCCGGACCCGATCCCGTACCGGGAGCGGACACATCGAGGGTGACCACGCCCGCAGCCTCGGTCCCCGAGTCCCGACCTCCTCCCGACGGTGCCGATGCCGGTGCCGGCGCGGCTGCCGGTGCCGGCGCGGCCGGCCGCCTTCGCCGCGAGGTTCCCTGGGAGCGGGCCGCCAGGGACGCTCCATCGGTTGAGTCGGCCGTCTGGGTGGGACGGGTCGCGGCCGCAGGCCATGCGGCGGCCGTGACCTCGCCGCCCCAGGGCCCCGGGACACGCCGGAGGTTCGCGACGTTGCTCGGCTGGGTCCGATCGCGCTCCCCATCGTTCCACAGCCGTCCCAGCAGGGGGATCCGGCGGAGCAGTCCGTCGCGACGCTCGGGCCAGATCTCCGAGGACGACGGGCTCTCCCCGTCGGTCGCGCCGGAGCCGCTGGTCGCGGCCATCACGGGTGCGGTTGCCTGCGGAACCTCGGTGTCGGATCCCGTTCTGGGGCGGCGCCACCAGGACAACAGGCGGCTCGAGGGCCATGCCTCGGCGCCGTTGGCGAGCGGCTCCGGGGGCGCGGTCCAGTAAGACCGCTGCGGCACTCCGGCACAGCCCGAGAGCCCCAGCAGCAACACCACCACCATCCCCGCCTCGCGCGGCCGTCGCATGGCGTCTCCTCCCGCCTGATCCTCGTCCGTCCCTGGGGATCGGTCGCGCACAGTTGGCTGCCGATCCGCTTCCGTCGAGAATTCCATCGGCATCCCGGCCGGTGCGTCCCGAACCCATTTGGCCGCGGCGCGCGGCCGCGTTGCCCCACGATTGCTTTGTTCAAAAAAAACTGCCTGATTGCCGCATTCCCTACGAAGTGAACAATATGATGAGAGCCCTTGGAGCGATGGCGTCTCCCGGATCGTGGCCTGGATCCCACGGCCGGCAGGAAGCCCGGCGACCCGACGGTCGGACCCGACGGTCCCAGGCCGGCCCGCTCGAAATCGAGGTTGGCTGATGATCGATGACCAAGCGACCGAACGGTTTATGGCCGCACCCTGGCTCGCCGAAGTGGATCGTGACACCAAGAAGGCAATCTTGAATGCGCTGGTTGAGGCGCGCGCGCCGGCCGGTGCCACGCTGCTGGAACAGGGTCAACCCAACGATCACCTGACGTTCTTGATCGAGGGCAGCGCCACGATTCAGCGCGCCTTCGACAACGGCCGGCGCGAGACGATCACCACGCTGACGGCCCCGGCCGTCTTCGGCACGACGTCGTTCTTCCAGCCTCAGCCGCCGACGGTCACTGTACGGGCCACGTCCGATGTTTGGATGCTCTCGCTCTATCATCCAGCGCACGAGACCCTGCGGCGGGAGAATCCCCGTGCGGCCGAGGCCCTGGCCGTGGCGGTCGTCCGGGTGCTGTCCGAACGATTCGACTTGCTCGACAAGCTGTTATCGGAGTATGTGTTCCGGCCGCCGGCCGGATCCACGCCGACGTCCGAATGGGCCGGTTTCCGGGCCCGCCTCTTCGAGGAACGCGCGCTCTGATTCACGACCACGCTGCTGCGGTCCGATCACGGTCTGGATGGGGGGCAGCCGCCCCGGCTGCCCGGCCCCGAGGCAGCCGCGGGCGGCTGCCCCACCCCAAGAGCGACCGGACAGCCTCAGCCCAGGGCAACCGACTCCGACACGAGACCAGCCCGGTTGACTGGTACGAGTTTCGATCGGACAATGGTCTTGGGCGTTTGCCAAGGACGGGAGGCCAGTCGGTCCCGATCGGGATTTCCCCTGCGAGTGGAGCGGTCGGCGGACGGGATGGCACCGGGTCCCGCACGAGGTCGCCGTGCACCCGTGTTCGCCGGGATCTGCCAAAATCATGAACACACCATTGTCGACACCGTCCCCGGACCGCCGCCAACGGGCGATCGATCAACTGTTGGAGACGGTCCGGGGGTGCGGGTCGCACGGCCACCTAGTCGACGTCCGGGAATCGCTCCGCTACGTCCTGGGCCCGGGTCGTCCGCTGGTGATGTTGTGCCCGCACGCCGACGACGGGGCCATCACGGCCGCCTGTCTGATCCACGAGTACGCGGTCCGGCGCGGCCTGCCGGTGATCGAGGTCCTGGTTTTCGCCGGCGAGCGGAACGTCGCGGCACCGTGGCTCAACGATCAGAAGAAGGTGACGGTCCGCGAGGGAGAGTTCCGCCTGGAATGCAGCGTGCTGGGTGCCGAGGGCGTCTGCTGGAACCTCGAGGGCTATCATCGGCCCGGCTATCAGCCGACCGAGTCCGACATCGGCACGGTCGTCGACTGGTTCGGCAAGCGGCGGCCCGGCGCCGTGATCGTGCCGCCGGCCAACGACGCCCACGTGGCGCACCGAGTGACCCGCGCCCTGGCCGCCATCGGCCTGGTCGGAGCCAACCTGACCGAGACCCTGGTCCTCTCGGGTTGGACTCCCTGGGGGCCGCTCCCCCAGCCCAATGCCTATTTCACCTATGATGGCGAGGCCGAACGGACCAAGGAATGGGCCATCCACTGCCATGCCTCGCAAGTCCTGCTGACCGACTACACCCAGTATTGCTCGCACCTGGGTCGGGCCTATGCCGCCCTGACCCGTGAGTGGGCCGAGGGCCACAGCCTCGCCGGCCGGGCTCACCGCACCGATGACCGCTTCGTGGGTGTCGAGCTGTTCCAGATCGAGTCCTATGACCCCGCCCGGCTGAAGACCTTCCCCCCCGACCCGATCCAGATCGCGCTGGGCCTTCTGAACGGGCAACTCGCCGCCGATTCGACCCCCTCCCCCGAGCTGGCCGTCAGTGCGACCACCAAGACTCCTGCCGTCGCCCCCGTTTGATGCGATGCCCGTGCCCAACCCCGCCCAGTCCCGGAGTCTTGGATCAATGGATGTTCCGCCCCGTTCGCTCCGCCACGCCGGCATGGCGGTCCAGGTCTGGCCCGACGCCGAGATCGCCTGTCGGGTCGCCGGCGACCTGATCATCACGAGCATTCGCGCGGCGGAGGCCCAGCGCCGACGGGCGGTCCTGGGATTGGCCACCGGCTCCACGCCCGAGCGCGTCTATGCTCACCTGGTCCGGCAGTATCGCACGGGCGGCGTGTCGTTCCGCAATGTGATCACCTATAATCTCGACGAGTACTACCCGATCAGTCCGGTGGATCCCCGGAGCTACCGGGCGTACATGCACCGCCATTTATTCAGCCAGGTTGATCTCGAGCCGAACCGCGCGCATGTCCTCGACGGCACGGTTCCCGAGGCGTTCGTGGCCGGATTGGCCGCGGCCTTCGACCGGTGGATCGAGGCTGACGGTGGCCTGGACCTCCAGCTCCTGGGGATTGGCCGCAACGGGCACATCGGCTTTAACGAGCCCAGTGACCTGACCGTCGCCGAGGCGCTGCGGCTCCCTACGCGACTGGTCGAGCTGCATCCGACCACCCGGGCCGACGCGGCCCGCGATTTCGGCGGTGCGGATCAGGTCATCGCGCGGGCTTTGACGCTGGGGATCGCCCCCATCCTGGCCGCGCGCTCGATCGTGATCCTCGCCACGGGCGCGCCCAAGGCCGAGGCGGTCGCCGCCGCCCTGACCGGTCCCATGACCGCCGCGCTGCCGGCCTCGCTTCTGCAATCCGTCGCCGGCAAGGTCACCTGGATCCTCGACGAGCCGGCGGCCTCCGGTCTGAATGGTCCGTGGTCCGTGGTCCGTGGAGACCAAGACCGCGTCCGCGGTGCTGCCCACTGAGCTTGATTCGGCGGCCCCTGTCTGATCGAATGATCTGGCGGCGGGGACTTGATCGGTCTCTACTGACCACCAACCAGTTGCCCGCGCCACGGGTCCGGGGAGTCGCCGGGATGAAGATTGGAGTGCCCCGGGAGATCAAGCCGGACGAGTATCGGGTCGCCATGCTCCCGGTCGGTGTCGAGGAGCTGAGGCATGCGGGCCACACGGTCTTGATCGAGTCCGGCGCCGGCCAGGGAAGCGGGATTGCCGACGCGGAGTACGAGGCGGCCGGTGGGGCGATCGTGGTGGACCCGGCCGAGATCTGGGCCGCGGCCGACCTGGTGGTCAAGGTCAAGGAGCCGCAATCGTCGGAGTGGCCCCTCTTGAGGCCAGGGCAAACCGTCTTCACGTATTTCCACTTCGCGGCCGACGAGGACCTGGTGACCGCCATCCTCGCCAGTGGAATCACGGCGATAGCCTACGAGACCCTGCGCGACCCGCGCGGCGGCCTGCCGCTCTTGACGCCGATGAGCGAGGTGGCCGGGCGGATGAGCATCCAGGAGGGAGCCAAGTACCTGGAGCGGCCCCAGGAAGGGCGCGGGATCTTGCTCTCCGGTGTGCCGGGCGTGGCCCCGGCCGAGGTCGCCATCCTGGGCGGCGGCGTCGTCGGCTCCAACGCCGCCAAGGTGGCCGCCGGACTGGGCGCCACCGTGCGCATCCTCGACATCAACCTCGACCGCCTCCGCTACCTCGACGACATCATGCCGCCGAACGTCACCACGCTCTATTCCGACCGGCATACGATCCTCGAATCGATCGAACGCGCCGACCTGGTCATCGGCGCGATCTTGATCACCGGCGCCCGGGCCCCGCGCCTGGTCCGCCGTGAGGACCTCGGCCGCATGAAGAACGGCGCCGTGATCGTCGATGTCGCCATCGACCAGGGGGGCTGCGTCGCCACCAGCCGGCCCACGACGCACCGCGCGCCCACCTACGTGGTCGATGGCGTCGTCCATTATTGCGTCACCAATATGCCGGGCGCCGTGGGTCGCACCAGCACCTACGCCCTGTGCAACGTGACGTTGCCCTATGTCCTGCTCCTGGCCAATCACGGATGGCGCGAGCTGGCCGCCGCCGACCCGGGCGTCGCGGCGGGGGTCAACATCGATCGGGGGCGGGTGACCAACCGGGCCGTCGCCGAGACGTTTGCCTTGCCGTTTCACCCGCTGGAGACGCGTCCGACATCTTGTTCGTCCTCGAGTTCATGTTCCCTCGATTCTCGGGAGGACCGTACGCCATGACCCCAGACGATTTCGACGACGACACCGGCCAGGAAGGTCGACACGATCACGATCATGAGCACGAAGACGAGCACGAACACGAGGTCGAGGAGGCGCTCGAGGAAGCCCTGGAGCTGGACACGCAGAGCCAGATCTTCCTGGAGATGCGGCGGCAGAACCTCGACTTGCTCCGCCTGGCCACCGAGGTCGCCGGTTACTCCGGTCCCCACGGCCCGCTCAAGCCGGGTGATTTGAAAAGCGCCCTGCGAAACATCTGGGACGTCTTCTCCGAGTTCTATGTCTGGATCGATCCCGAGGAGGACGAGGACGACGAAGACGAGGACGACGATTACGACGATGACGAATGACTCGATTGCGACCGTTCGCTGGGTGGGCGATGCGCTGAGCGGCTTCCTGCGGTTGATCGATCAGACGCGGCTCCCGACCGAGTCTGTGGAGCTGGACTGTCGCGAGCTGTCGGCGGTCTGGGAGGCGATCCGGTCGTTGCGGGTGCGGGGTGCGCCCGCGATCGGAGTGGCCGCGGCCTACGGGGCGGTGCTCGGGGCCCGTTCCGAGGGCTGGCTCGACGTGGCGGCCGTCCGCCGCGCGCTGGGCGCGGCGACGGAATACCTGCGCACCAGCCGCCCGACGGCCGTCAACCTGTTCTGGGCCCTGGACCGGATGGACGCCGCGGCCGCCGAGGCCCATCGCGACGGTGCCTCGGCGCTGGAGCGGCTCCTGGAGGAGGCCCGCCGGATCGACGAGGAGGATCGCGCCATGTGCCGGGCGATTGGCCGCCATGGCGCGGCCCTGGTGGCACCCGGCCAGGGGATCCTGACTCATTGCAATGCGGGCGGCCTGGCCACCGCCGACTACGGCACGGCCCTGGCGGTGATCTTCGCGGCCTTCGAGCAGGGCACGCCGCTGCACGTCTTCGCCGACGAGACCCGCCCGCTGCTCCAGGGCGCCCGGCTGACGGCCTGGGAGCTGAAGCGTCGCGGCATCCCGGTCACCCTGATCTGCGACAACATGGCCGCGCAGGTGATGAAGGAGGGGAAGGTCCAGATGGTCATCGTGGGGGCCGACCGGATCGCGGCCAACGGCGACACCGCGAACAAGATCGGCACCTACGGCGTCGCGCTCCTGGCCCGGGCTCATGGCCTGCCGTTCTACGTCGCCGCGCCGTCGAGCACGTTTGATCGGGCGATCCCCGATGGCGCGGCGATCCCGATCGAGCAGCGCGACCCGCGCGAGGTCACCCACGGCTTCGGCCGCCAGACCGCCCCCGAGGGCGTCGACGTCTACAACCCCGCTTTCGACGTCACCCCCGCCGAGCTGATCGCCGGCATCATCACCGAGAAGGGCGTCATCCGGCCCGTCAACGCCCAGACCATCAGTGAGGTGTTGGGGTCGCGGTGAGCGCAGCTCGATCGGAAGTCAGAGAACCCTCGATGAACGCCACCCTGCCCGCGCGATATCCGAATGGCACAACCACCAGGACGTGGTTACGCCACCCAAACCCTCCTGGGCTCGGGGCGGCGCCCGAGTCGCTCTGTTCCGGGCTGAGAGCGAGAACTCTCAGGAAACCGGCGCGTCCCCTTGACGCTCCCCGGCGCGCGGAAGAGGATCGGGGTTCGCCCGCGCTTTCGCCCAGTGATCGGGGCCGGAGGGCGGTCCGGTGTCGCTCGGTGTCCGAGAGCAGGACTGCCGATGAGCCCCACCCCAAGCCTTGAGGGCCGCGGGCTGTGGGATCCGACCTGGTTCGGAGTGCAGAACCGTGGAGTCTGTGCGGGACCTCTTGCAGGCCGCCGGGGAGATGCAAGCGGCGGGCGACGTCGACGGGCCCATGCCGATTTATGAAGGAATTCTGCAACGTGAGCCCGATCATGCGGCCGCCCTTCACGCCCTCGGTGCCTTGCTGAACCGGCGCGAGGACTTTCGCCGCGCCGTGGGACTGCTCGAGCGGGCCGTCGTCCTTCGCCCCAGCGACCCGGTCCGCCACGTCGATCTGGGGGAGGGATATCGCAATCTGGCGGCGGCCGCGGCGCGACGCCGGGCCGCCCAAACTCAAGCAACCGCAACAACCCAGCCGTGAATTGCCCCCAGGCAGGAGTCCGAGGTAGAATCGAGGAGCCTGGGCGGAGGAGAGGGCAACGCGGGGACGCGACCCGAGCGCCGACCCAGGTGCCAAGACCGGGGTGGGCGGCACGATGCCGCCCCTCGGTATCCCGGGATTGGTCCAAAAGCGATAAATCCATTGACAGTTTTTGAAATCACTGCCTAGCTTGGCGAGCAAGGTCGTTTTTCCAATTCACGCTGAACCAGCACACTCAAATCGAGACCCAGGATCCGAGACGTCTTGGTTTGCCGGATTGGAAACTCAGTACGCCGGCTCACGCTCAGATCGGCTTGACGTGCGGCACTCCCAGGCGCTGGAGGTGCTCCTCGATCCCTTCGGCCTTGCGATAGAGGTGATGGGCGCGGGCCCGCTGGTCGGCGAGCTGCCGGCGTCGTTCGAGCCAGTCCAGGAGCTCCCTGGCGGCGTCGGGCTCGAGCAGGCCGATCGGGGCTTCCAGGGCGCTGGCGTCGCGGAAGGTGGCGTGCGGGACCGGTACGAGCTGTCCGAGGCTCTCGCCTTTGGCGAAGCCGACGGTGCCGGGTTCGACCAGCTTCCAGTTCAGGGTGAAGGTGTAGTTGAGCCACCAGGTCTCGATCACGCCCTCCAGGGGGACGCAGTTGGGCTTCCAGCGGTTGCTCGGCCCCTTGAGATACAGGTCCCAGCCCGGCGGGGTGCGGAACAGCCAGGGGGGCGAGAAGGTGACGATCCCCGAGCCGAACTGGCTCTTGATCGCGGGAGTGTACTGGTCGGCGACCTCGACGCGCAGGCCCTCCAGGGCCGGGGAGCCGTCCCAGGTGACGCGGACGTCCGTCGGGCAGAGGACCTGCCAGCCCCACTGGTTGGCGATCACCATCGGCAGGCAGAGATACGCGTGGGTGGCCTGGTCCATCCAGTAACGCCGCGACGGCGAAGGGCGCAACTGCCATCCCTCGCCCCAGCCGTAGGGAATCAGCCGCAAAGCCTTGAACTCCAGGAGCGGCAGGTCAATCGCACCAGCCGGTGCCGCGTCCGGGTCTGGGCCGGGAGTCTCCGCCGCGCTCGAGGCTGCCACCCGGGCCTCGAGCTCGGCGATGCGCGCCTCCAGGGCCTGACACCGCGGGCAGGGTGCCGAACCCTCGTCGGGCGCGTGGCCCGGCTCCGGGCAGCCGGGATCTCCCCCGCCTGGGCCTGGGCGTTCCTCCGGGGCGTCGGTCGGTCGGCTCATGGTCCGCGATTCGCCCTCCCTGGGTCATGGCTGGGCCTGGGATCCAAAGGGCTCCGCTCCTCGATCTTTCCGCGAATCGGTTCCGAGGTCAATCGATCCTGGGGGCGGGTCTGCCGCGCGCCGGCTTCGAGGGCCCCCAAACGACCGGCCGGGGTTGTCAGCCGCGCGCGGGTATTGGATGATTCAGGGGTGGTGCAGGCATCCCGCCTGCCGGAACCTCCTCGGGCGAGACACCATCATGGCGACCCGCGTGCGATGGCTGGGACACGCCGCGCTCCTGCTGGAGAGCGACGGCCGGAACGTCTTGATCGACCCGTTCTTGACCGGCAATCCCAAGGCGGCGGTCCAGGCCGGCGAGGTGCCGGCCGACTTGATCCTGATCTCGCATGGGCATGGCGACCACGTCGGCGATGCCGTGGCCATCGCCCGGCGCACTGGCGCGACCCTCGCGACCAACTACGAGATCAGCCTGTGGCTCCAGCAGCCCGCCCAGGGACTCGACGGCGACCACGTCCAGGGGCTTCAGCATGGCGGCAGCTTCCTGTTCGACGGTGCCGTGCGGGTCAAACTGACGCTGGCCTTTCACGGCTCGATGCTCCCTGACGGCAGCAACGGCGGCAACCCCTGCGGCCTGGTCATGACGTTCCCGGACGGGGTGAAGGTCTACGATGCCGCCGACACGGCGCTCTTCGGGGACATGGCCCTGATTGGCGAGGAAGGGCTCGACCTGGCGATCCTCCCCATCGGCGATTACTACACGATGGGCCCGGACGATGCCGTGCGCGCTGTCAAGCTGCTCAAGCCCCGGTTCGTCCTGCCGATCCACTACAACACGTTCCCCCCGATCGTCCAGGACGCCGACGCCTGGGCCGCCCGGGTGAAGAACGAGACCTCCGCGCAGCCGGTCGTCCTCCAGCCGGGGGATTGGTTCGAGATTCCCAAGAAATGAAGGGAGACCATTGCGATGTCCACGGTTACGGCCTTGCCACCGACCCCCTTGGCCGCACCGCCGCTCCCTCCGGCCATTCCGCCGTTGCCCGTCCGCCGGTTCACGGTTGACGAGTATCACCAGATGATCCAGGCCGGCATCCTGGGCGAAGATGATGACGTCGAACTCCTCGAAGGATGGATCGTACCCAAAATGCCAAGAAACCCGCCTCACGATACCATGATTTCGATCGTCATGGACGATATCCTCACACCGCGACTTCCGGGAGGCTATCATTGCCGCGGTCAGTCGGCGATCACGACCGCCGACAGTGAGCCGGAGCCGGATATCGCCGTCGTCCGTGGTCCCAAACGCGATTACCTCGCGCGTCATCCCGGCCCGGCCGACATGGCGCTGGTCGTCGAGGTCTCCGATTCGTCGCTGTCGCGGGACCGGACGCACAAGGCCCGGATTTTCGCGCGGGCCAGCGTGCCGGTCTACTGGATCATCAACCTCGTCGACCGGCAGGTTGAGGTCTTCACGGACCCGACGGGTCCCGACCCGGCACCGGCTTATCGCGCTCGGCAGGTTTATCGAGCTGGCGATCTGGTCCCCTTCGTGGTGGATGGTCGGGAACTCGGCCCGATCCCCGCGCAGGATCTGCTGCCGTGATCCCTTTCGGGGGATCTCGACGGCCAGCCTCAGGATTGTACGCAACCCTGGGAATAGCGTCGGCGTAGTGGTGTCACTCGGGACGATATCGCTCTGATTAATCCTCGAAGGACGCGATGGCCTCCTGGATCTTCCCGAGGCTCTTCTCGAAGACCTGCTTCCGATTCGCGCCGACCGACTCCCAATGAGCCGAAAAGGCCGTATGGTGGCCCTTGCGATTCTTGAAGAACTGGGAGATATCGAGGGGGAATCCTCCCTCGCTGCGGTTCGCCCGATAATACTTCATTGCCTCGACAGCGACCTCCTCGAGGGCTCGCTTCAACGGTTCGAGCAGCGGTGGCGATTTCTTTTCACAGGAAACGCGGAAAGCCCGGGATTTCTGGTTGCCGCGTATGACGGTCGAGAGGCGAGACCACATGAAGTGGAGGACCAGCCACTTGGCGTAAGCCCGCTCCGGGACGCCACTAGCGACTTTCGACACTTCGCGCATCAGGTAGTAGCGAACCAGGTAGTAGTTCGGATCGCTGTTGGGAAACACGGATGGGTAAAGATCCTCCGTGAAGAGCTTCTCTTTCCCGGAACGGACGATGAAAGGATCGAGCTCACATCCGGCGACGGCCTGGGCCAGCTCGTCCTTGGTGATGATGCGAAATTGCCCGCGGCCTGAGTCTTTCAGGGCCTCATCCTTCGATTGACGCTTGCGGAGATAGAGGTATCCGATCTTGCGAAACGCTCGCTCAAGCTCGATCTGAGTGCGGTCGTTCGATACCAGGTCCGAGGCCTTGATCGCGTTCTGCCAGTTTGTGCCTTGCACGATACGCGACACCAGCCTCTCGAAGGCCCCGGCATCCCCTTCGGGATCCCTGGGCACCTGGATAACCTTGACCAGCACGCTGGCCTTGGCCGCCTGCTGCGGCGACATGGCGAGCGTTCGTGTGGTCTGCTGCCCGTTGATGATCTGTGGGTTACCTACCTGGAGGATGTCGCGGCCCTGCGAGCTCTTCTTCTCCGCGTGGTCGCAGAGGATTGTGATGCCGTTGTTGTAGTAGAAGAATCGCTCGGGTTCCTTCTTCAAGGTCGCGGACATCTCGTGATTCACAGGGGTGTTTGTCCCCATGAATCCCCGGATGTTGCGGGCGAATAGCCGCAAGCCGGCCGTCTCGTAGAGCTTGGCGACGGCGTCCCCCCGCATGGAAAAGACCCACGATTCGACCCGGGCCGCTCGATCGTACCGCTGCGCGACGCCGTTGACCTGAACCTCCGGCCCGGACTCCATCTCCAGATCGAGGGTCGGGATCGGGGGGGCCACGCCATCGAGGTAGTCGCGAAAGAGCAGCATCGCCCGCTTCCCATCGATGACCTCCATCCGCGACCGCTCGCCATGGCGGCGCACCTGCTGCTGAACATCGTTGCGGACCGCCGACCCGACCTTGCCGGTTGTGACGAAGTACAGCCAGGTCCGGTACTTATCGTTCTGGACCTTGCGCCGGGCCGTCCGCAGCCGTTCAGCCACCGCAGCGTCGGTGTCCGCGAGGTACGAGCGAAACTCCTCGTCATCCTCGCCATAAAGCCGGGCCGCCAGTTCCGCGAACGCCACGATGTCCGACCGCGCTTCGACCTTACCCTCCAGGGCCTTCCGATATTTCCCCTGGACCAGGAAGACGGCTCGCGCCGCGTCGTCGATCAGGATCGCGTCTACGCCCTTGTCGCGTGGACCCCCGACGATCGCCTCGGCGGCACGTTCCAGGCTCTCCGTTACGTAGGCCCGTAGGAACCAGAGCACGAAGAGATCATCATGATCGAATCTAGGGAATGTTTCACCCAGTTCCTGGATGGCGGATTTGAGATCCTCAGTCGTCGGCGAAGCTTCTCTCATCGTCTCTCTTCTAACGCGGCCGAGCCGCAGCCAATCAAGGATGCGTAAAAACGGCGTCCTGTGGCCAGAATGGGGATGGTCTGGGCCCCACCTTGGAAGAGGACGCCATGAAGACGCTGTCGCGCTTCGTCGCCAAGTTTACCAAGCGGGGCGGAGGAAAGGGATCGGGAACCGAAAGTCGAATCCGCTCCTGACTCCGTAACCCTCAAGGTCGGACTGCTCGCCGCATGAAACAGGCGAGCTCCCCATTGAGAGTCTGTTCCGAAAGTTCGCTTATTGCATCGCACCACACAAGCGATCATTATCCGCAAGTTATTGGTACACAGCGCCTTGCAACAAGCCAAGGTGATCGGTTAACCCCTTTCGGAACAGACTCTGAACTGGCCGCAGACATCCTCTGGCGAATCATGGCTCACATCTTCCAGGTCACCCAGCTAGCTGGACCACCGGCCATCCTCCAACAGCTTCGCCGCGTAGCTCCACTGGCCGTTCTCCGCGTAAAGGGTAACCTTGTCGTATCCCTCTTCAGGCTCGGGCCCGCCTTCGGGGCAGAGCTCATACCCGATCACGTCGTAAGCGCTAATCAGGGCTTCGAGGCCGAAGCCATACCTGGCCCCCTCGGGCCCGTAGACGCCTGTTCATCGATCGGCCTGTCCTCACCGCACTCCCACCATCGAGCCGGATCCCCCGCCGCCCAGGCGATGCAGTTATAGATCGGGGTCTCTTCGCTCGTGATCTCGTATCCGGCGTCCGCCAGTTTTGGCTAATGCCGGTCGATGTCCTCTTTCACACCTCGTACCCCTGGGTCCGCCCCCATTCGATCCAGGACTGGATGACATCCCGGAAATCCTGGCGACGCTCGGATCGGCGGGATCCAAGTTGGTGATATCTCGCAGGACCCAGAACAGGTGGGATGGCTTGCGGGCGAGGTCGGTGAGGATGAGAGGGATGGCCGGCTCTCCCATCGCGACGAGCTGGCGATAGGCCGGATGCTCCTTCTTCAGGCGGATGCTCGACAGCGGCGCGGTCTCGGACTTCCACTGCTCGGCGAGCCGATGGAATGACGACTCGATCGCATCGTCCTTTTGGAGATCCAATGTCTTTCTCATGCGTGACGGCTCCTGGCCGCAGGAAGTATCTCGGCCGACTCCTTCCGTTGGCTGGAGCATACAGTACGGCCGATGACCAGGGCCATCCCACGCAGGTCGCGGTAAGATCGGCAGCCGAGAGAAGCGATCCGGCACGGGCGGCGAACCGATCCGCCGCCCGGCCCTGGAATTCGGCGCTGCGGCCAACCCGCCCCACTGGATTTCCCGCTCCCACTCGATTCCGGGCCGATTGTCCTCAAGATTGCACAAACCCCTGGAACTTGTTGTTGATATAGATCGCCCGGGCCGGGATGACAGTGTGGGCGGGGAAGGTCGAGGAGACCAGGTAGGCGTCCGGGCCGACGGTCGAGCCCGAGCCGAGCGAGGTGCGGTCGAGGACCGCCCCCGAGCCGATCGTGACATCATCGCCGATCTGGGCCTTGACGTTCGGCCCGCTGAGGATGACCGCGTGAGAGCCGGCCCGGAACTTCCGGCCGATGGTGAGCGTTCCCCCCAGCGGCGACGTGATCACCACGTCGTTGCCCGTGTGCGCGATTGAGCCGATCTGGATCGGCTGGCCTTGGTCGGCCCGGATCGAGTTGGCCCGGCCCAGGTGAAGCGCCACCTGCCAGGCGCGCTGATGGAACTCCGCCAGGCCGATGATCCGGGCCGGGAAGTTGGCGAGCTGGCCGCCGACCAGCCCCCGGAGCGGCGAGAGGAAAGAGGGGATGGTCTTGGCGGGAGTGGTCGAGGCGAACGAGGAAGGCGGCTCCGGACTGGCCCCCTCCACGGTGCTCAGATTGCCGTTGTTCACCCCGCTGACCGCCGGGTTGGCGCCGGGACTGACCCCCGTGGCCGAGTTCCCCTGGTACAGCGAGGTGTAGTCGGCGGCCTGGGTCTGGGCGAAGGCGAGCGTCTGGGCCAGGGTCGTCGTCTGTGAGGAGGTCACCAGCGCGACCTTGCCCAGGTTCGGATTGGTGGCCTGGGCCTCGGTCGTCACGTTCATGCCGGGCAGGACTTGATAACCCGTCGGCACGGTCACGCCCGGTCCCACCCGGGCCAGTGGCGAGACGATCGCGCCGGGCTCGATCGTGGCCCCGTCGATCACCGCCCGCGCGCCAATGGCGGTCGGCTTGGCCGCGCCTTCATATCCGCCGATCGTGCTGGGTCCCTGGATCGTGGCCCCGTAGCCGATCTCCACATCGTTCCCGATCAAGACCTGGGGCAGGCGATCGCGATGCCGCGGGTTGGCCACGATCTTCGCCGTGTCCTGGACCACCGAGCCGGTCCCGATCTTGATGGCGCCGCCGGTGCCGTCGAGGATCGCGTACGGCGCGATGTACGTCTGGTAGCTGACGACCACGGATTGACCGTGATCGATCAACACGGAGGGGTCGATGAACGACGCTTTCTTGGTCGGCGTGGCAAACGGCATCACCGGCAGATTGGGCCGGATGGCCGGATGGGCTGCGGGATGGATCTCCAGCAGCGAGTACCCGGGGCGCCCACTCAGCAACCGGCGCTCCTCCAACCCTTCCACTCCCAGCGGAAATCGCGCCGATCGCCGCTGCCCTGGCCTCGTTCCATCCATCGATCCACCCCATCTTGCGACCCGGGCCCAGGACCGGTGCTGCTGCCCGAACTCTCACAGGCGCTTCGTATTCTGCCATGACAACCTGGGTCGAAGCCGTCGAAGCCGCCGACTCGTCAATTTCGGAACGACCGGTGCCATCGTTGATTATCGGCTCGCTTTCCCGGGATCTCGATGCACTCTGCTGTCGAGAAGAAATCGACCGGGCTTGGCGGGAGGGACATCGATCGTTAGGGTTGGGCAAGCCTGCTACACGACCATCACCGTTGATCAGCTAGCCAGGAGATTGCATCCACGATGGGACCAGTCCTCCCAGCGAGCGCAGGGGTCGGTTCTCGTGTGGCGGCCTGCGGTTCCTCAGCCGCCGCGACGGAGCTGACGGTGCCCTGGGGTCCGGAGGGAGCTCTGGGTCTGCGGCTGCCGTCGACGGGTCCGCTGGCTGGCGCCGAGATCGAGGTCGTCTGGCCCGACCTGAGCGGTTCGCTGGTCGATTATCGGGCGGAGTTGGAACAGGCACTGGAGTCGCCCGTCGACGCGGCGCGGCTGGAGCACCAGGTGGTTGCCGGCGCGCGGGTGGCCATCGTGGTGGACGATCCCTCGCGCTGGACGCCGGTACCGGAGGCCCTGGCG
>JAJPJC010000469.1 GCA_021324445.1 Isosphaeraceae bacterium | reverse complement strand
GCTCTCCCAGGGGCTACCGCCCCTGGCTATTGACCACCGCCCCCATTCGGGGGCTCAGATACCCTTAGGAACAGACTCTAAGGACCGTCGCCCTTCCAGGGCGAGGAGATCCGCTCCGCGGGGCCTCCAGTCGGGCCGGCGGGAAACAGGGCTTGCTCGTCATTTTGTCCGACCGCTCTAATGAGGAATCCTCCGCTGCTGGATCATCGGCGGGAGCGCGGCTCTTTCCGTCGACGGCCTGCATGGAGCGTACCTTTCAGCACGGAGCCGCTCGGTTCGCTCGCGGACGGCGGGTCGCGGGCGCCGCGGAACGGGGCCAGGCCGTCCTGGGTGAGCCGCGCGTCGCGCTTCGGTCTCGGGTGTCCATCGTTGCCTTTGTTGTGGGGGTGATCCCGATGAGACGATTCCTGCACCACCTCGTGGTCGGCAGCGCTGTGCTTTTGCTGGGTCCGGCGACACATGCGTGGGGGCAAACGGACTCGAAACTCGAACCGGCACCGAGCGGCTTCGCCAGCCGGCGCGACGGTGTCGAGCGCGGCAAGCTGGAGACCGTGGAGTACGACTCGAAATCGGTCGGCGACACCTGCAAGATGACGGTCTACCTGCCGCCCGGCTATGCGAACGACACCAAATACCCGGTCCTCTATCTGCTGCACGGTGCCGGTGATAACGAAGGGGGCTGGACCCGGAACGGTGCAGCCCACATCATTCTCGACAATCTCCTGGCCGACCAGAAGATCGTCCCCATGATCGTGGTCATGCCCAACGGCTCTCCCCAAGGGCCGAGGCCGGGCACAGTCCTCGCGGGGACGATCATGAAGCGAGCCGACGCCGACAAGAACGGCATCGTGTCCCGGGACGAATTCCTCGCCGCGGCCGAGGCCCTCTACAAGGAACTCGATACCGGCAAACTGAACGAGAAACAGCTCGCCGCCGGCCTCAATCGTCTCATCCCGGTCCCCGTCGCTCCGGGTGGCCGCCCGCGCGGGTTCGGCAACTTCGTCAGCGGCTTTGAAAACGACCTGTTGAAGGACATCATCCCCTATGTCGAATCGCACTATCCCGTGCAGGCTGACCGCGAGCACCGGGCGATCGCGGGGCTGTCGATGGGTGGGGGCCAGGCACTGACCATCGGCCTGAGGCACCTGGACCTCTTTGCCTACGTCGGCGGCTTCTCTTCCGCACTCTTCGGCAATACCGGCGCCCTGGTCTCCGATCCAGCCGCCGCCAGCAAGCAGCTTCGCCTCCTCTGGCTCTCCTGCGGCGACGCGGATCGGCTCATGGACGCCAACAAGACCTTCCACGCCAGCTTGGAGCAGAAGCACGTGTCGCATCTTTGGCACGTCGATTCCGGCGCGCACACCTGGCCGGTTTGGAAGAACGACCTGTATCTCCTGGCCCAGCGACTGTTCCGAGACGACAAGCCCGGCTCACAGTGAACCACGGATGCTGGCGCCGCGGCCAGGATCATGCCGCCTCCGACCCTCTGGCGGCTCGATCGCCTTTCCTGCCGCCGCATCTGATTTCTTTATGAGCAAGTTTCGATTCGGATTGTGAATGCGTACGTTAGCGCCGGCCGTCCCAGACGCGCTTCGCTGCGAGGTCGCCCTCACGGAGCTGATAGGTCGCGTCGGCCTCGAGGCGGCCGAACCGGTCGCAATGACCCGATGGCCAGCGCACCTCGACCTGATCGACCCGCGTCGCCTCTCCCAGCCCGAAGTGGAGGCGGTGGTCGTGCGCCGACTGGTAGCTCCCGCCGCCGACCCTCTGCCTGGTCTGCCGGCGTCCGGCGACTGCGACACTCACCAGCGCGCCCACGGCATCGCGGTTGGACCGGGTCCCTTCCAGGGAAAAGCTGATGGAGTGCCCAACCCGCCGGCTCCGGTTGTGGAAATAGGCCAGGGGCTCGCCCTGGGAGAGGATGACCAGGTCGAGCCGGCCGTCGTTGTCGAGGTCGCCGGCGGCCAATCCGCGCCCGACCCGGGGGACCGGCCAGGCTGGTCCCGCACGGGCGGTCACGTCGAGAAAACGGCCACTCGGGCCGCCGAGAAACAGCGTGGCCGGCATGCCGTATGCGAAGTCCGGCCGCGCGTCGTTGACATGGCCGTTGGCCGTGGCCAGGTCGAGCCGGCCGTCGTTGTTCACATCCAAGAGCGCGACGCCGAAGCCCAGCAGGAACCGCGTCGGCTCGCGGAGGCCGACCGCCGCGGTGTGGTCGGCGAAGAGGCCGCAACCCAGGTTTTGGTAAAGCGTGGACGATTCCCCATAGAAATTGGTGACCACCAGCTCGGGCCGGCCGTCGCCGTCGAGGTCGTCACAGGCGATGCCCATGCCGGCCTGGTAGCCGCCCTGATCGTTGCCCGCCAGCCCCGACGCCAGGGCCGACTCCTGGAAACGGAAGCCGCCCTGGTTGCGGAAGAAGTAATTGGCGGTGCCATCGTTGGCCACGAACAGATCGATGCGGCGATCGCCGTCCAGGTCGGCCGCCACCACGCCCAGGCCCCGGCCGTCGCGGTCGACGATCCCCGCCTGGGCCGTGACGTCCACCAAGCGGCCACCGTCGTTGCGAAAGAGGTGATCGGCCACCGCGCCCAGGAGATGGGGCGCGCAGTACGAGTAGCCCGTGGAGTACAACCCGCGGCAGAGCCTGGGGTTCTTCTCGTCCCAGGCGATGTAGTGGCAGACGTACAGGTCGAGGTCGCCGTCGTTGTCCAGGTCGGCGAAGGCCGCCGAGGTCGGCCAGTCGCGGTCGCCACCCAGGCCCGACCTCACGGTGATGTCCTCGAAGGTCCCATCACCCCGGTTGCGGTACAGCGCGTAGGACCGCCATCGGGTGAGGAACAGGTCGGGACGGCCATCGTTGTCGAGGTCGCCCACGGCGACGCCGTGGCCGTAGCCTCGGGGCATGGCCGCCAGGCCGGATCGCTGGGTGACGTCCTCGAAGGTCCCGTCGCCGCGATTGCGGAATAACCGATCGCCGGGCGGCGGGGCGTCGGGCCCGGGGGGAAACCGGCCGCCCTGGACCGCGTAGACGTCGAGCCAACCGTCGCCATCGTAGTCGAGCAGGCCCACACCCCCGCTCATGGTCTCCGGAAGCTGGCAGAGGGGCGTGCGCCCCTGCTCGAAGACGAAGCGGAGGCCGGCCGATTCGGACTCGTCGACGAACTGAAGGTCTGGCGGCCCGGCCGAGTCCGATCCACGGGGTATCGACGGCGCAGGCGAGTGAACCAAACGACGCTCGGCGACCAGCTCGGCCAGCGGCCGGGGCCGGTCGGGCACCGCCGGGGTCCTGTCGGAGGAGTCCAGGCGTGCGATCGCGGCGCGGGCCTGGCCGTTGTCGGGCTGAGTGGTCAGGAGGAGGGTCCAGAAGGCCCGCGCCTCGAAGCGACGGCCCAGGACATCGGCCAGCCGGGCCAGCTCGGCGGCCTCGGCCTGAAAATCCTGGCGGAGGCGATGGATATAGTCGCGGCGGGCCTGGTCGAGCCCGGCCTTGCGCGCGCGCAACGCGGCGGCGCGGTCGGCCCGGCCGGCCCGGATTTCCAGCACGGCGAGCCGCTCCAGCGCGGCCGCATCGCCGGGACTGTGCTCCAGGAGGCTCTCCACGGCGGCGCGCTCCGCCTCCGGGTTTTCGCCGTGGGCCGCGAACCAGGCCCGTAGCCTCAGGAGGACCTCTCGAGAGACCTGGCCCTCGCTCAGATGTGCCAGAGCCTGATCGGCACGGTCGACCTGGCCGGCAGCCAGGGCCAGATCCAGCGACGCCCTCCAGACGACCGGGTCGCCGGGACGGGCCTCGAGGCACTCGTCGATGCCCCGGGCCGCCGCGTCGTACCGGCCCGATTGCAGAGCCAGGATCGCCCGCCCCAGGCGCACGCGGTCATCCTCCGGCGCACGCCGCGCCGCCTCGTCCAGCGCGGTCTCGAGCTGGCGGATCGGATACGATTCGAGGTCGAGGGAAAGGTGGCTGCGCAGCGAGTCGATCGCATGGGGAGAGGCGGGGCCATCACGCTGGCAGAGCGCGCGCCAGTTCTCCTCGAGCAGGAGGCGGACCTCGTCGAACCGGCCCTCTTTCCCCAGCAGCTGGCCGAGGGCGTGACGGAGCTCGATGGCATGCGGGCCTGACCGGCGCAGGGCCGCCACCAGCACCTCCTCGGCGATGGCAAACCGGCCCTGATCCTGCGCTGTCTCGGCGCGGAGCTGGGCCGCCTGATCGGCCAGCGCCGAACCCGGCGGCACGCGCGACCAGGCCGCCAGCGCGGCCTCCGCCCGGCCCGCGGCCCGCTCACAAAGCCCCATCAAGAACTCGACTTCGGGCCATCCCGGCCAGAGCGCCTCCAGGGCGGCGAGTCGCGCCCGAGCCGCGGCGTACCGGCCCGCGGCATAGTCGCGGCTGGCGTTCTCCAGCGTGCGGCGCGACCACCAGGAGAGCACACCCCAGGCCAGGCCCCCGGCGATCACCAGCGCCATGGCGACGAAGGCCCTTCTCTTGGCACGACCAGTCATGGGCATCCCCGGGTCGCGTTCCCTCCCAGACCGGGCCGGCTCGGTGCCCCCGGCTGACTCCCCGTGATCGCGACCGGCACGGCACGATCAAGCCGAGCCCGCGCTCGCGGCTCCTCTCCTCGTGGAACGACCGTCCACCAGCATCGCCGCCAGCCGGGGATCCTGTCAATGAGGTCAAACGATGCCTGCGCGAGAGCCAGCAACGGCCGGGACCGGCCGGAACCAGCACCGGCTTCCTCTTCCCCAACTGGGTCCGTACCCGACTGGTTCGAAAACTTCCCTGAGGTTTCTCGTTGTTGAGGCCGTCCTCTCCTGAGAGAATGACGAGACGCCCCGGGCTACTCCTGGTGCGCGTTTTTTTGATCGATCTTTGTGCTTCGGGACACCACCATGGAACCGGTACCCCAGCGAGCCTTTCGCGGTTTCGACGTGAGGATTTGGACCGGGCTGATCGTGGTCGCGGTGGTCGGCCTGTACTTCATGATGAATGCTCCCCTCCACCTGGTCGCGCATCCCGCCCAGCCTGCGGGCCACGCCGTTGCGCAACCGGTTGCGGCCGTCGCACGTGCTCTCGCGCCCGCGCCAGCGAGCCGAAGACGACTGAATTATCGACCGCGCCAACCGATCGAGACCAGCGGCTTCCCGGAAGTCCTGTCGAATCTCCGTTGGCCGATCGATGCCTCGCTGGAAGACGTCCGGGAGGGCTGGCTGGCCGGCCCCACGAAGGCCATGGCTGTCCTCGACCGCTTCGTGCCGTCGCCGGGCAAGTCCGACGTGCAACGGCTGGCGATGCTGCTGTCGAAATCCAACGTCCTCAGTTTTCAGGGGGAGCCCAACCGCTCGTACGAGCTGCTGGCGGAGACGCGATCCTGGGTCGAGCCGCAGGACGCACTGGCCGAGTTCGGCCTCTCGACCGTCATGTTCTTTCAGGGGATGAGCGCCCTGCGTCGCGGCGAGACCGAGAACTGCATCCAGTGCCGGGGGGAAAGCTCGTGCATCCTCCCCATCGCGCCGGCCGCCGTCCACACCAACCCCACCGGCTCGCGACTGGCGATCCGCCATTTCACCGAGTATCTCGAGCTGTTCCCCGACGACCTGGGCGTCCGCTGGCTGCTCAACGTGGCCCACATGACCTTGGGGGAATACCCGGAGAAAGTCGATCCCCGGTATCTCGTCCGCCTCGACCCGTTCTGGAAGTCGGAGTTCAATATCGGCAAGTTCCGCGACATCGGCCACCTGGCCCGGGTCGATCGGTTCAACATGGCCGGCGGCGCGGTCCTGGACGATTTCAACAACGACGGCCGGCTGGATCTCGCCACGACGTCCTCCGATCCCGCCGCCCACATGACGTACTACCACAACGCCGGCGACGGCACTTTCCAGGAGCACAGCGAGCCGGCCGGGCTGGGCCCGATCCTGGGCGGCAAGAACCTCGTTCAGACCGATTACGACAACGACGGCCGGCTGGACCTGTTCATCTCGCGGGGCGCCTGGTTCCTGCTCGGCATGCCGCAGACCTTGCTGCGGAACCAGGGCAACGGCAGGTTCCAGGACGTCACGAAGCAAGCGGGGTTTGATAAGGAGGTCAACTCCACGGCGTCGCGCTGGGCCGACTACGACAACGACGGCCGGCTCGATGTGTTCCTCGTCTGCGAGCGGCAATCGAATGCCCTGTACCACAACCGGGGGGACGGGACCTTTGAAAAGGTCACGGCCCAGGCGGGCGTGCAGCAGTCGGCCGACCTGTTCTGCAAGGGCGCCAACTGGATCGACTACGACAACGACGACTATCCGGACCTGTTCGTCGACAACCTGCATGGCGATGCCCGGCTCTACCACAACAATCGCGATGGCACCTTCACCGACGTCACCAAGGCCATGGGGATCGACGGCCCCCGCATGGGGTTCTCGTGCTGGGCCTGGGACTATGACAACGACGGCTGGCTCGACCTCTTCGCCACCTGCTACGACTTCACCCTCGAGGATACGGTCAAAGGCTTGATGGGCCAGCCGCATGGACGCTTGTCGAACCGGCTCTGGCACAACGTCCACGGCCAGCGGTTTGAGGACAAGACCAGGGAGGCCGGATTGGACCTGGTCTTCGGCGCGATGGGGTGCAACTTCGGCGACTTCGATAATGACGGTTTCCTCGACTTCTACCTGGGCACCGGCGCGACCGACCTGGGGGCGTTGGTCCCCAACCGGATGTTCAAGAATGTCGCGGGGCGCCGGTTCGCCGAGATCACCGCGTCGTCGGGGACCGGCCATCTCCAGAAAGGGCACGGCGTCTCCTGCGCCGACTGGGACCGCGACGGCGATGTCGACATCCTCATCGAGATGGGCGGCGGCATCCCGGGCGACAAGTACCACAACATCCTGTTCCAGAACCCCGGCCAGGGGAACCACTGGCTGACCGTCAAGCTCGTGGGGCGGAAGACCAACCGGGCGGCCCTCGGCGCGCGGATCAGAGCCGTCACGGCCGCCGCGACGCCCGCGACCGTGCACCGGCACGTCTCTTCGGGCAGCAGTTGGGGCGCCAACCCGCTCCAGCAGCACATCGGCCTGGGCACCGCGGAGAAGGTGGCGGTGCTGGAGGTCCACTGGCCGACCAGCGGGACGACCCAGGTCTTCCGCGACATCGCCGCCGATCAGGCCATCGAGGTGACCGAGCTGGCCCAGGATTATCGCACGCTGGACTGGAAACCGATCCCGGCAGCGAAACCCCCTGAATGACCGACCGCGGCTGCGCTGGGGCATCCTGGGTTGTGCGCGGCGATGGCCCTGGCGTCAGAGTCTGCTCCCAAAGCCCCGGAGGGGCGGTGGTCCAGAGCCAGGGGCGGCAGCCCCTGGTCGACCACGGCGCGTCCCCAGGGGAGAGGGGCGCCGGAACGGTCCCAGGGGCTGCCGCCCCTGGCTCTGGACCACCGCCCCGATTCGGGGGCTCAGATCCCATGAGGAACAGCCTCTAACCGCCGCCGATCGCCGGCAGAAAATGGACTTCACTCTCCGGTTGCACGCTCGCCCGCAGCCCGCGCGTGGTCATGGCGTCGCCGATGGCGACTTGCAGACCCGGCGCGAGCGAGTCTCCACGGCAGAGCCGCTGCTGGATGCCCGGGAATCGATGCTCCAACGCCTCAACCACCTCGCCGACGGTCCGGCCCTCGACTTCGACGCGGGCCAGGCCGCCGGTCAGGTCGCGCCATGGGGTGGGGATGAAGACGATGGGCACGGATGAAGACCATTCAATTCCGGATTCCAAATTCCAGATTCCAAATCCGAGTGATCACGCTTCGAGCATCGGGAATGTGGAATCGGGAGTCCACCTCGCCTGTGGCGGAGACGCGTTATCGCTGCCGGGACAACGCTTTCCACAGCGCCGGGGGCGCCATGGGGAGTTCCTGCATGCGGACGCCGACGGCCCGATGGATCGCGTTGGCGATCGTGGCGGGCGGGGCGACGATCGGGGTTTCGCCGGCGCCGCGCACGCCGTAGGGATGCGTCGGGTTCGGGACTTCGACGATGATCGTCTCGATCATCGGCACGTCCAGGCAGGTGGGCATCCGGTAGTCGAGGAAGCTGGCGTTGCGCATCCGATCCTGATTGTCGAAGAAGTACTCTTCATTGAGCGCCCAGCCGATCCCCTGGACGGCGCCGCCTTGCATCTGGCCTTCCACGTAGCTGGGATGCACGGCCTTGCCCGCGTCCTGGATCGCGGTGTAACGCAAGACCGTCACCTTGCCGGTCTCGGGGTCGACCTCGACGTCGGCGATGTGCACGCCGAAGGTGTTGGTCGAACCTTCCGGGGCTGCTGAGGCGCGACCCACGACCGGATCGAGCTGGTTCTGGGCGATCTGGGCGGCCAGTTGCTTGAAGGTCAGCGAGTGGCCGTCGTGGCTGTACACGCCGTGATCGACCCGGACCGAGGCCGGGTCACAGTCCCAGATCGCGGCGGCGCGCTGCTTCATCTGTTCCTGGAGGTCCAGACCGAGCTTGTAGGCGGCCAACCCGGTGGCGAACGTGACGCGGCTGCCGCCGGTGAGGAACGTGTAACCGACCGAATCGGTGTCGGCGACCTGCGGGCGGACGTCCTCGGCGGCGATGCCCAGCGTCTCGGCCAACTGCATGGCGACGCTGGTGCGCGTGCCGCCGATGTCGGTGGACCCTTCGACCAGGGAGACGATGCCATCATCGTTGACGCTGGCCGAACAACTGGACGCCCCGCCGATGTTGAACCAGAAGCCGGCGGCGATCCCCCGGCCGCGATTGGGACCGCTCAGCGGCGACTTCCAGTGGTCGCTGGTCTTGGCCGCCTGGAGGCACTCCACCAGGCCGACGCGCGGGTAGACCGGTCCATCCACCCGGCGCGTCCCTTCCTTGGCCGCATTCCGGAGGCGGAACTCGATTGGGTCGATGCCGAGCCGTTCGGCCAGCTCGTCGATGACCTGCTCGCAGGCGAACGCCGCCTGGGTCGCGCCCGGGGCGCGATAGGCCTGGGTCTTGGGCTTGTTATCGCAGACGTCGTAGCCGTCCACCCGGGCATTCGGCAGGTCGTAGCAACTGAAGACGCACATGCACCCGGGGCCGATCATGCCGCCGGGGAACGCGCCGCAGTCGTAGGCCAGGAAGGCTTCGCCGGCCACGAGCCGGCCGTCCTGGGTTGCCCCGAGCTTCACCCGGACGAACGAGCCGGGCGTCGGGCCGGTCCCTTCGAACACCTCGTTGCGCTGCATCACCATCTTCACCGGCCGGCTGCACTTGCGGCTCAAGAGCGCGGCGACCGGCTCCAGGTAGACGGCGATCTTGCCGCCGAAGCCGCCGCCGATCTCGCAGGGCACGACCAGGCACTGCGACACCGGGATCTGCAACAGCTCGGCAACCTGCTGGCGGCAGTTGAACGAGCCCTGGGTGGCCGACCAGATCTTCAGCCGGTTGTCCTCGTTCCACATCGCCACCGCGGCGTGCGGCTCGATGTAACCTTGGTGCACGCTGGCCGTTCGGAATTCGCGCTCCACCACGACATCGGCTTGCCGGAATCCCTCGGCGATGTTGCCCTTCTCGAACTGGAGATGCACGGCGACGTTCGTCGGTTGATCGCCGGTCTTGCCCATCGTGTCCGTCCTCAGGCCCTCGTGGAGCAGCGGGGCGCCCTCCTTCATCGCATCGAGGACCCAGGTGACGCTCGGCAGCACCTCGTATTCGACGCGGATCCGCGCGGCCGCTTCCTCGGCGATGTGCACGCTCGCCGCGGCCACGGCCGCCACGGCGTGGCCCTTGTAGAGGACCTTCCCTTTCGCCAGGCAGTTGGCCGCCAGGTAGGTCAGGTTGACCTGCCCGGCCTCACCCATGAGGGCAAACTTGTCGGAGAGGTCGGGGAAGTCCTCCGAGGTCACGACGGCGAACACGCCGGGGATCTTCAAGGCCTCGCTGGCGTCGATCGCCTTGATCCGCGCGTGCGCGTGCGGGCTGCGGACCATCTTGCCGTGCGCCAGGTTCGGGAGCTGGATGTCGGCCGCGTAGAGCGCCTTGCCCGTCACCTTATCCGTCCCGTCATGCCGGACGGGACGGCCGCCGAGGACCTGGTAGTCCGTCTTGCCGAGGTAGAGTTCGTCGGTGTGAGCCATTGGGGATCCCCTGTTCTAGTAGGCCGTCGGGCCGGCTGTGCCGGCCGGGACCGAGCCGGCGGCGCGTGCGGTCCGCAATTCCCGCGCGGCAGCCTGGACAGCCCTGACGATCTTGTCATAACCGGTGCATCGGCAGAGGTTATTGGCCAGGTTGAAGCGGATTTCGTGCTCGCTGGGCTCCGGGTTCTTGTCGAGCAGCGCCTTGGCGGCGACCAGGAAGCCGGGCGTGCAGACTCCACACTGCAAGGCGGCTCCTTCCAGAAAACACTTCTGGATCGGATGCAGGTGGCCATGACTTGCGAGTCCCTCGACCGTCTCGATGGGCGCTCCTTCCACCTCGGCGGCCAGCACGAGGCAACTGTTGACGGGGACGCCATTGAGCATCACCGTGCAGGCGCCGCAGTTGCCGTTGTTGCAGCCTTCCTTGGCCCCCGTCAGACGCAGCGTCTCGCGGAGCACTTCCAGCAAGCTCTGACGGGCCTCGCACAGGAATTCGACCGATTCGCCGTTGAGCGTCGTGGTCACGTGAATCTTCTTCGACACAGGTGGGTTCCTCTGGCTTTCGTTGCAAGTCGGTCAGGCTTTAGCCTGACAGGACCGAAACGTCAGGCTAGAGCCTGACCTACGTGTGGATCTGCCTGGCGCCGCTGCTATCCACGAGCCCGTTTGACCGCCTTGGCCAGGGTCCGCCTGGTCAGGACGCCCACCAGGTGCCGACGGAACTCGGCGGTCCCGCGCATGTCGTCGATGGGCGAGGCGACCTGCTTGGCCAGTTCCCCGGCCTGGGCGAACGTCTCGTCCGTGGCGGGCTTGCCCTCCAGGAACTGACTCGCCTCGGCCGCGAATCTCGGCGTGGGGGCGATGGCGACCAATCCCACGCGCGCCTGCTCGATGGTATCTCCGGCGGCGTTGAGCTGCACCCACGAGCCCGCACCCACGACGGCGATGTCCATCTCGTTGCGGGGGATGAAGCGTTCGTAGGCCGAACCACTGGTCCGGGCTCGAGGCGGGAACAGGATCCGCGCGAGGATCTCGCCTGGGCGGAGCACGTTCTTCCCCGGCGCGGTGCAGAAGCCTTCGGCCGGGACCTCGCGCGACCCGTCCGGCCCCACGATGACACAACGGGCCTGGAGGGCGATCAACGGTGCGATCGTGTCGCCGGCCGGCGAGGAATTACAGAGGTTCCCGCCGACGCTGGCCCGGCTCTGGATCTGCCAGCCGCCGACGATCCGCGCCGCGTCGGCCAGGGCCGGGTACGCGGCCGAGATTGCCGCGTCTTCGTAGATGCGGTAACACGGGACGGATGCCCCGAGCCGTAAACCCTGATCCGGCTTATAGCTCAACTCCATCAGCTCGGGGATGCGCTTGGCGTCGACGACCAGGTCCGCCTCCCGGAGGTGCTCGCGCAGTTGCACCAGGAGGTCGGTCCCCCCCGCCAGGATCCGCGCCGTGCCGTTGGCCCTGGCCAGCAAGGCCGTGGCCTCGGCGAGCGACGTCGGGGCCGCGTAATCGAAACTCTTCACCTCGGGTCCTCTCGTGCGTGTTCGGTTCCCCTCTCCAGACCGCCGCGAGTCTCTACACTAATAGGAAAGGCGGGGTCCAGGCAAGCGACGGCTCGATCGGAACCGAGCCGTCGATCGGGCCAATCTCGGGCAGGGACCGGCGAATACACCCCAGCCGATTGATCGGCGCGCCCCTTCGGGCGCGGCTCTCGGCGGCTTGTCGGGGTTGAACCCCATGACCGAATTCACCAAGCTCAAGATCACGTTTGCCTTGGCGTTGCTGGGAACTCTCTTCGCGCTGCACCCGCTGCTGGACCGGTTTGCGGATTGGGGCTTCCTCTACCTGGGCTATGACCTGAAGGTCTTCTACGCCTACTCGCTCACGGCCGGGCTGCTGAGCTTGTGCGTCTACCTCTACGCGGTGACGCTGCTCAACGACCGCCCCCACTCCTGGTGCGAGCGGACGGGGAACTCGACGTATGCCCTGGCGATCCTGGTCGTGCCGATTTACGCGGGGCTGTACCTCTCGGCGCAGCTCGCCGATCGCGTGGCCGTCTCCCATCTCGCCTGGGCGGCGCCGGCCGTCGCCCTGGGGCTGGGGATCGGATGGGTCGCCCTCTCGCAGCTCGTCGCCTGGCGGATCCATCGCCGGCTCGGCGAACAGGACCGGGTCTCCAAGCTGGCGCAACTGGCGAGCCAGGAGATGGAATCGCTCAACCGAGCCCGGGAGCTCTACGACAGCGACCATTACGACCTGAGCGTCGTCGAGGCGTGGCGTGCGCTGGAAGCCCGGCTGCGACAGGTCCTGCTCAACCGCGGCGTCGTGACCGACACCCAGGACCCCCAGGCCGTGATCCGGGTCGCCACCAAGAAGGGCATCCTGCGGGAACCGACCCTTGGCCTGATCGCCGTGTTGAGGCGCCACTGGACCGTGGCCGTCAGCACCGAGCCCCTGCCCCGCGACGCGGCCAACGAATCTCTCAGCGCCGTCCGGCATATCCTCGCGGTCACCCCGGTGAAACAACCGACACTGGTCCCGAGCCCGCACTCCCGGACCATCTCCGAACAGGCTTTCGCGCATGCGTGATGAAGCCCAATCCATCATGACGATCTCGTTTGCCTGCCCTGGGTGTGCCGCGCCGGGTTCCGTGGACGCTTCCGCAGCGGGCAGGCCGGCGCGGTGCAAGCACTGTGGGCACCGGTTTACCATCCCGAGACCCGATCAGCCCGAGCCGGAGGTCTACTCGCTGGATGAGCCGGTTCCGAATGTTGCCGCGGTCACCGGGATGAGCCCGGAGCGAGAATCGGCGTTCGTCCCGTCTCCCGGTGACGAGTGGAGCGCCGCCGCGCCGCGCACGGCGAAGCGGCGGCCCGCATCGGGTTCCACCAAACGGACCGCCAGCCGGCGCCGCCCGGGGTTCGCCTGGCAGACGTGGCTGGTCCGGGGCGGAGTCGGAATCGTGCTGGCCCTTGCCGCGATCATCGTCCTCGTGCCGAATGGCACCTTGATCGCGGCATGCACGCTGATGGCCCTCGGTGGCGCGATGGTCCTGGTGGGTTACGCTGTGGGCGCTTACGCCGCCTTCAGCGAGGACTCCCTCTGCGGTTTCTTTTACCTGGGGATCCCCCTCTACACCGCCTACTATATCGTCACCCGGTGGGACGACTTGTGGATCTGGTTTGGCTGTTCGACCGCAGGCGTGGCGCTGGTCTGGCTCGGGACCGAGCTGGCGCGGTGGGGCGGGGTCGTCGTTTAGCGTCGGATCGAGAAGCGAATGCCGCGAATGGATGTCGGGCCGCTGACGGAGGGTGGGCGATGCCGCGGATCCGGGTCGGGCTCGGAGAAGTCCTGGTCGGAATCGTGATCATGGCCGCCGTCGTTTACCGATCGAAGAGGGGATCGCACGGGATGACGCGGGCGTGATCACCGTCGTGGACGGCCATCCGGCCGCCGGGATAGATCGAGCCGCCGGCGAACTTGCCGTCTTTGCTGAGGGCGTAGAACGAGACGTTGCCGGCGACGCGGCCGTCCTTGCGGCGCCGCCTGGGATCCCGGGCGCATCGCGTCGCGATGGTCTTGCAGACGTCCATGATCGCGTCCTTGGGGTGGAGTCCGCGGCGCATCTGCTCCACGATCAAGGCGCTCGAGAGGTTCAGGAGATTCAGCTCGCCCACGCCGGTCGAGCCGGCCGAGCCGACCTCGTTATCGAGGAACAAGCCGGCGCCGAGGATCGGGGAATCGCCGACGCGGCCGGGGATCTTCCAGGAGAGGCCCGAGGTCGTGGTCGTGCAGCCCAGGTCGCCATGAGTATCGAGGACCGAGCAGTGGATCGTGCCCGTGACCCTGGGCTCGAGGGCCTCGCGGATGAACGCGGCCACGTTCTCCTCGGGGGGCGGAAGCCAGTCGTCTTTCGGGTCGCGGGTCTCCTTCCAGTGCAGCCAGATCTGCCGCGCCTCGTCGGTGAGCAGGTTGACTTCCGGGAAGCCGTGCGCGCGGGCAAACCGCAGCGCACCGGGCCCCACCAGCAGGCAGTGCCGGCTCCGCTGCATCACGACGCGGGCGACGGCCGCCGGGTGCATGATGTTGCGGATCGACGCCACCGAACCGCCGCCGTGGGTCGGTCCGTGCATGACGGCGGCATCGAGCTCGACGACCCCGTCCTCGTTGGGTAGGCCTCCCAGTCCGACCGAATGGTCCTTGGGATCGGCCTCCACGATCGCCACCCCCTCGATGGCCGCGTCGAGCGGGTCGTGCCCCTTGCGGACCAGCTCGATCGCCTTCTCCACCGCCCGCAGGCCATTGCCGCTGGAGATGGCCATCGGGCGATGGTGGCCGGCCGGTTTCGGCGGCGCGGCGCCGATGGCCAGGGTGCTCATGCTCGCGGCGGCCGTCGAGGCCAGGAAACGACGTCGGCTCATCGCAATCCTCATGGCTGATGGGTCCTCTCCGCGGGAAATCGCCGGACGGAGCCGGCTCCGACATGGGCCGGCCGAGGCCGTCTTCTTGGAGGAAGCGGCTCCGTCCGCCGATCGTCGAGTCGCCGGACGGAGCCGGCTCCGTCCGCCGATCGTCCCCCATCGCGGGGACGGATTCAATCGAGCAGGCTGGCCGAGTCCACCATCCGCGCCGTCTCGCCGTCGTGGACGGCGAGGCTGGCCGGGCCGTGGATGTGCGCCGCGGCGTAGCGGCCGTCCTTGGTGAGGCAATAGAACACGACGTTGAAGTTGGGCCGGCCCCGGTCGTCACGGAACCGCGGATCGCGGGTGGTTGTCTCGACGACGCGCTTGCAGGTCGCCACCAGGGCGTCCTTGGGCTTCATGCCGCGCCGGAGGTTCTCGACGGCGAGGTAGCTGGCGCAATTGAGCAGATTGACCTCGCCCAGCCCGACCGAGCCGCACGAGCCGACGGTGTTATCCAGGTAGAGCCCCGCGCCGAGGATCGGCGAGTCGCCGACCCGGCCGGGGACCTTGTAACCGAGCCCCGAGGTGGTCGTCACGCAGCCGAGATCCCCGTGGGTATCCAGGGCCGAGCAATGGATCGTGCCGTGAACGGGCTTGGCGGCGAGGTCGCGCACCGTGGGGTCGAGCTGCGCCAGGGGGACTGCGAACCGGTTGTCGCGCAGGTGCGCTTCCTTCCAGGCGAGCCAGGCCTTGCGGGTCACCTCGGTCGTCAAGTCGGTCTCGGGGAACCCCTGCTCCCGGGCGAATTTCAAGGCGTTGTCGCCGACGAGCAGGACGTGCCGGGTCTTCTTCATCACGACGCGGGCGACGGCCGCCGGGTGCATGATGTTCCGCAGGGCGGCCACGGCCCCGCCGCCATGAGTCGGTCCGTGCATGACGGCGGCATCGAGCTCGACGACCCCGTCCTCGTTCGGGGTGCCGCCCAGGCCGACGGTATGATCGTTGGGGTCGGCCTCGACGATGGCCACTCCCGCGATCGCCGCATCGAGCGGATCGGCCCCCTTCTGGACCATCTCCATGGCGATCTCGACCGTCCGGAGATTGCCGCTGGCGATCACCACGGGCCGTTTCGGGCCGGTCGGTTTCGGCTCGGCCGCGCCCAGGGCCAGCGAGCTGAGGCTGGCGGCCGCCGTCGTACCCAGGAAGTGCCGGCGATTCAGTGCGGGTCGCATGGAGGTGTCATCCGCTCTGGGGGTGGGATTCTTCGGGTGAGGATCGATCCGGCGGTGCCGTCGCGCCGTTCAATGCGGCGCACCAGGCCGACCCCGCGGCGCGCCGGACCGGACCTTGGGTCCGAATCCGCCGCGCCGCGGGGTTTGCTGATCGCAGGGATGGCTTAATACTGATCGGAGCTGATCACCTCACCACCGTTGCGGGTGGAGAGGGCCTGGTAAGGAGCATTCGGGACGGTCTGGCTCCAGATGCCACCGGTGTTGACATACCCCAAGGGGGTGCCGGTGGTCGGGTTGAACGGCAGACACGAGATCGAGTCCTTGATGAACTTCACCGAGCCGTCGCAGAACGCGAAGTTGGCGCCCCCGGGATGGAAGCTCGAGGGCGTCGAGGGGACGAGGTCGGCGTTGATGCCCGGGTTCGGGTCGCCGAGATTGATCTTCCGGAACGGGTTGATCGGGTACATGGTGCAGTACATCGTGTCGGCATAGTTCCCCGAGGTCCACCAGTGCCAGCAGACCTGGTCGGCCTGGCTCATCATCCCGAAGGCGCACTCACTCAGCGACATGGTGTTGCTCGTCCCATCCGTGATCGAGGCGATCGTGGTCTTGCTGTAGAAGTAAAAGACGCCGTTGGCATTGCCGTAGAACGAGCTGAAGTTCGTGCCGCAGTTCGGGTCCTGATAGCGGCCGGGCGTCATCCAGGTGCCCGCATTGCCGAAGTAGCTGTTGTGATACATCGTCGTGGCGATATTCACGCTCCCGTCCGCGCCGGCTCCTTCCGTGCTGGGCATCTGGACATACCCGTCGCTCGGGCACCACAGCACCGAGACCCCCGTCGCATTGATCGTGGTGTTGGGAAAGCTGAAGTAATGGACGTTCGAATTGAACGCGTTGTAGAGCGACCCCTGCTCGTAATAGGGGAGGAGCCGGACCAGGATGCCGTGCTCGTGGCGGCCATTACAGGGCGCCGAGTTCGGGTCCCCCGGATGAGGCATCTGGTACGAGCCGAGCGGGAAGACCCCGTTGGCCGACTCGTAGTTGGCGATCGCCAGGCCCAACTGCTTGAGGTTGTTGGTGCACTGGGCGCGCCGCGCCGCCTCGCGCGCCGACTGCACCGCCGGCAAGAGCAGCGCGATCAAGACCGCGATGATCGCGATCACGACCAGCAGCTCGATCAGCGTAAAACCGCGAGCGGAGCGACGATCGTTCCATGAAGTTGACATGATGGCAGGAACTCCCTGAAAAAGGCCGGGTGCGGAGCGACACGACACACGAAGCAGCCGGGAAAAACCCGGAACGAACGCGGTCAACAAAGTGAACGGACGTCCCGACGCCGGCACGGAAGGCTGCAAGCACCACTGGATTCGAGCGGGCGACGGAATGGAAGGGGCGCGGTGCCGGTCAGCCACGGCGACGCGGAGGCCGTGACCCCTGCTCACCTCAGCGATTCTTGAATTTTGGGTTGGGGGTGAGATTGCTCCCGGGCACGATCTCGCGCGCCTTCTGGACCTCATCCCGCTTGGCCTTGGATTCGGGCAGCGACGCCGCCCCATCGCCGGAGCACCCCGGTAGACCGCACAGTCCCAGCAGGACCCCGATCCCCACCGCCGCCCTCAGCCGGGCTCTGACCTTGGTCCGCAAGGCTCGATCTCCCTTCATCTCGAAGCCGGACGGAGCAGACCGGCAGCCCGCCCGGATGCGGGAACTCCGTCAAAACCGACGATCCGGACACCACGTCCCACCCTGATCGGCGCAGGCACTCGCTCGGAGGGCGGGAACACGACCCAATTCGTGCTCAACGAGCGCTTCGTGGCGCACCATGCCGCCGCGACCGGCGGTCGACCCTGCCCAACTCCAAAGGGCACCAGTGTGCGGGGAAACACCTACGAGGATTACAATACAGAGGTTAACGTAGCTTTACGTTTCGCGGAGGGAGGAGACAAGAATCTCAGCATGTACTGGTCGCGGCCGAGTTGAATTGTATTCTCGATCCCCCGCGCGGCCATGTCAAGCAGTTTTTTTTCCGAAAAGTTTAGGAGTTTCCCGGATCGAGGGCTCGGTGTCCAGCGGGAGGGAGTCGCGGTGGGTTGGAATCGAAACCCGAGCCAAATCGGACCCCGCGGTCCGCTCGAGCTCGACCGCGAATCCGGAGCACCCCGCGATCCTGTCGACCCCGCGCACGGACGGCGAACCCAGATGAAACGAAAAAAACCCGAATAATTGTATAGATATCTCAGATCGGGAGAGGAGACCTTTCGCAGATTCTCCGCATTTGTGGCGAGCATCCATTTTTTATGTGACTTGCACCGGTGTCAAGCATCTACTCCCAGAAAACTTCCCGGCGATCGGAACCGCTTCGATGCCCGTGGGGGGGTCCGTGCCGCCGCCTGGGGGCCGACCCGGTCTCCTGGCCCAACCCGGTCCAGATGTTCCGGCCCAGGCGGACCCCGGACTCCGGTTCGTCCGGCTTTCCCGCTCCCGGCTGACCCCACGTGGTTCCCAAAGACCTCGATTCAAGAATCTTGACCAAATCGACCGACTTTATACTTGACTTATTCGGTCGGATTTGTCAGTATGTCCGCCCATGGAACCGCGGGATTGGTGAGCGGAGCCGGCGGCAGGGCGGCTCGGGGATTCTCTTCTCGCGGGGCTCAGTCCAGGTCGTCTGGACCATCCTGAGAAGGAGTGAGGGCCGATGAACGAGCGGATTTCGCGGCGGGGGTTTACGTTAATCGAGCTTTTGGTGGTGATCGCGATCATCGCGGTCTTGATCGCGTTGCTCTTGCCGGCGGTGCAGTCGGCGCGCGAGGCGGCGCGGCGCGCCCAGTGCACCAACAACCTCAAGCAGATGGGCCTGGCACTGTTGAACTACGAGAGTAGCACGGGCACGTTCCCGCCGGCCTGCAAGTCGATCGACCTGACGACGACGCCGCCGTCGGTGATGTTCCCCGACACCGGCTTCAGCGTCCAGGCCCGCATCCTCGGCTTCCTCGAAGGGGGCGCGCAGTACAACGCGCTGAACTTCGCCTACGAGTACAACGACGCCGGCGGCGGCAATTTCACGGGTGCCTCGCCGGTCTTCACGATCTACATCTGCCCCTCCGACCCGCGCCCCGCGGGTCGCGACACCGCCCCGAACGACCCGAACGCCTCGGCTTACGAAAAGCTCCAGACGGCCGGATATGGGTACATGGACTACGCCCCGTCGGTCTATACCGATATCAACGTGGTCAACGGCAGCCTGGCCACGGGCGGCGTCGGCGCGACGCCGATCGTGCCTTATCGCAATAAACTCCTTGCGGCCAAGGGGTTGCTGAAAGACGGCAAGACCAGCATCAGCGAGATCACCGATGGTACGAGCAACACGATCGCCATCCTCGAGTGCGCCGGCCGGGACGAGCGGTTCGTCAGCCAGTTCTTCGAGGGGCAGTACCCGGTAGTCCGGGGACTGGGGCCTGCGGGTGGTCCGACGGCACGACACCGCTTCTGGAGGTGGGCCGACCCGGGCGCCGCCTTCGGGACCTCCGGCCAGCCCAATAACAAGGGGGTGCCGACCAACGAGGGAGTCGCCTGGCCCACGACCACGGCGACGGCGGGCAACCAGGCCGGACCCAACGAGGAGCCGTACTCGTTCCATCCCGGCGGCGTCAACGCCCTCTTCGGCGACGGTTCGGTCCGGTTCCTCAAGGACAGCATCAACCTGGCGGCCTTCCGTTCCATCTTGACCCTCGCCGGAGGCGAGACCGTCTCCTCCGACCAGTATTGAGACCCTCGGGGGTGGGTTGCGCCGGGCGGAAACCGGCGCAACCTGCCGGACCAACCTCAAGGTGTACCTTGCTTCAGGACGAGGAGCCTTTCCGATGCGTGTCCACACAAGTACCGGCCGAGATCGACGACGTTGGCGGATGACTCGCGGGCTGGGCGGCCTGATCGTGGTCGTGGGGACCGGGCTCGCTGGCTGTCGCCAGTCGTCGGACGCCTTACCGGTCCTCACCGTCTATGAGGTCAAAGGCAAGGTCTTGCGGGCCGACGGCCAGCCTTTGGGCGGCGGCTGGATCACCTTCGTGCCCAAGGGCAACCTGCCATTGGCTCCCAGCGGCGTGATCGGACCGGACGGGACCTTCTCCCTGTCCACGGGCGGCTCGGGAGAGGGGGCGCCGCCAGGGGAATACAAGGTCCGCGTCGAGGCACCCCAATTCCAGCAGGCCGGCCGGAAATCGAAGCGGAAGCCGCCCTTCCCGTTCAAGTATCGCGATGAAGACAGCTCCGGACTGGTCGTCACCGTGCGCGCCGAGACCAATCAGCTCGAGCCGATTCGGTTGAAATGAGGATCGGGTCCCGACGGACCCCGGGTTTCACCCGGGGGGCTCTATTTCCGGACTCGCTTGCCGTCGACGACCTCGGCCAGGCGGGTGCTGAGGTAGCAGGTGACGCTCGGCACCGGCGGTGAGGCAGGGGATGCGGAGGAGGCCGGAGAGGTCGTCGACCGGCTCGCCAGGCGGAAGCCGCGGTAGAGGGTCTTGGGGGCCTGTCCGGCCTCGCGGACGGTGATGGCCATGGTGCAGGTGTGATCGGCACCGCGGAGCTCGACGTCGCGCAGCTCCACCTGGGCCCTCCCGTCCGAGGCGACGTGCCGCGGCGCCGCGGTGCGGAACTTGCAACCGGGATTGGCCGGCTTGACCTCCACGTCACATCCCTCGCGACCCAACCCGGCGATGACGAGATTGAGGCGGACCGAGGGGAAGAGCGTAGCGGGCGACTTCGGGGCCCCGGCCGGCGCCGGCGGCGGCGAGGGACTCTTGCCCGTGTCGGCACGATCTGGGGCTGGCGGTTGAGCCGGGGCTGGGTTGGGGACCTCGGCCAGCAGTCCCCGGCCGACCACGATTGTCGTCCCCCCGAGCAAGGCGAGAGCGGCCATCCATGACCTGGCTCGCATGGCAGTTCGACTCCTTCCTGCGTGGGGAGCTCACCCCATCCTGGGTCCTGCGGGTCGCGGTCGGATCACGATCACCCGCGCAGCCGAGAGACGTCGGAACTCTTCGTGCAACGAGGTCGCAGGGCGTTCCGGCCACGAGCCTCAGGAACGCGGGCCCAGTGATCTGCTGACGGAGCGATCCGGCCAAGGCCGCTGCGGGCATCATCCGACGTGGCCCGCAAGGTACATCGGCATGGGGATTGGTGCAAGGCCAGCCCATTGAGTTTCTCGACGGCCCTCCGGGAGCCGCTGCCGCGGCGCGAGGCCGCGGGAGGTTGCCTTGATGCCTGCATCCAGGCGACGTGCGGGGGTCGGACTGAGCTGGGCGCGACCGCGCTGGATATTGAGCTCGCGCGCCGTCACCACGTCCTGAACCATCTGGTCGACCGAGGGGCTCATCCAGCTAAAGACCAGCGGCTGGGGAAGGATCCCCAGGGCGATGGTCAAGACCACCAGCGGCACGGCGATGGCGATCTCGCGGAGATCCATGTCGGGCAGGCCCTTCCAGGTCTGGTTCTCGCCCAGGAACACGCGCTGGATGGTCCACAAGATGTAGCCGGCCGTCAGGATCACGGCCGAGGCGGCCAGGACCGCCAGCACGACGCTGTAGTTGTACGCCGAGAGCACGACGAAGACTTCGGCGACGAACCCGCAGAGACCCGGTAGGCCCATCGAGCCGAAGAAGATCACGTAGGACATCGCCCCGTAGAGCGGCATGATGTTGTTCAAGCCGCCCAGCTTGTTCAGGTCGCGGGTATGCGCCCGGTCGTAGATGACGCCGACGAGGAAGAACATGCCGGCGGAGGTGATCCCGTGGGCCAGCATCATGAACATCGCGCCGTTGACGCCATAGGCATAGTAGCGCGGGTCCGCCTGCAAGTTCATCGCGGCCAGGCCCAGGGTCACGTAGCCCATGTGGCTGACCGAGCTGTAGGCGACCAGCTTCTTGAAGTCGGTCTGGGCCATCGCCACCAGCGCGCCATAGAGGATGCTGACGATCCCCACCAGCGCGACGAAGTACGACCAGTCATAGGCACCGGCCGGCGCCAGCGGCCAGGCCATCCGGATCAGGCCGTAGCCGCCGATCTTGAGCAGGATTCCCGCCAGGATCATGCTGATGGGCGTGGGCGCCTCGACGTGGGCATCGGGGAGCCACGTGTGGAACGGGAACGCCGGGAGCTTGATGCTGAACCCGATGAAGAACAGGATGAACACCCACCACTGGATCTGCCGCCCATAGAAGCTCGTCTCGGAGGCGATGGCGGTGAGCTGCACCAGGTCGAAGGTGTGGGCGCGGAATCCGCCGGCCGCCGCATTCCCCGGCCAGAAGTAGAGGATCAGGATCGCCACCAGGATGAAGACCGACCCGAAGAGCGTGTAGAGCAGGAACTTGATCGCCGCGTACTCCCGCCGGGGCCCGCCCCAGATGCCGATCAGGAAGTACATCGGCAGCAGCATGACCTCGAAGAAGACGTAAAACAAGAACAAGTCCAGCGCGATGAACACCCCCATCATGCTGGCGACCAGCAGCAGGAATACCGCGAAATACCCCTTGACCTGCGTGTTGATGTTCCAGGAGGCCAGGCAGGCCAGCACGCTCACCAGCCCGGTGAGCACGACCAGGCTGAGGCTGATCCCGTCCACACCCAGGTAATACTGGATGTTGAAATAAGGGATCCACGGCTGGCGCACCACCAGGTCGTACTGACCCTTCGACTCATCGATGGTGACCCGCTCGCCGCTGGACGTGACGGTCACCACGTTGTTCGGGGCCCGTTCCCGCAGCGAGGTCTGGGCCCGGTTCTCGGTCAGGAAGACCGCCAGGATCACCAGGCTGGCCACGAAGGTGGCCAGCGAGGCAGCCAGTGACACCCACCGGATCGCCGCCTCATTCCGCTGGGGTACCAACAGCACGAGCACCAGCCCGATCATGGGCAGCACCCAGAGAGAGCTCAGCAGTACGAGGTCGCTCATTGGTTCTTGGTCCTTGGTCCTGGGTGGGTGGTTTTCAACTCACGGCTGTGAGCCGCCGGTCGAGCGCCTTGGTCTTGGAAGTCCCGCTCGGCACCAGAGCCGAGCCACCAAGCGAAGGACCAAGAATTCAGGGCGAATCAACCGCGGATCCAGGCCAGCACGCCGGCGAAGAGGCCCACCAGCGCGACGGTCAGGAACATCAGGTAGCTGCGGAGGCGGCCGGTCTGGATCGAGCGGCCCCAGTCGCCGGCGACGTACACGGCCTGGGCGGCCAGGTTCACCAGGCGGTCGACCGCGATGTTGTCGAAGATTCCCTCGAGCCGGCTCAAGAACGCGGTCAGGGCGGCCGAGCCGTTGACCACGCCGTCGATCAAGACCTGGTCGATCTGGCGGCACCGCCGGGCCAAGGCCAGGCAGGGGCGGACCAGCACCGCCCAGTACAGCTCATCAAAATACCACTTGTGGACCAGGAAGCGATACAGCCCGCCGAACCGCTCGGCGGCCCGCTGCGCGCTCAACCGGGTCGGCACGAAATAAGGGAAGCCCGTCGGGGCGTAATAGAGCAGTCCCAGGCCGATGCCGATCAGCATGATCAGCAGCGAGGCGCCCAGGGCATAATAGTGCAATCCATGAAGGACCCGCGGATCGATGGCCCGGTACGGCTCGCCCAGATCGAGCATCTGTTCCAGCAACGGCCGTCCGATGGGATTGGGGATGACATGCCACACACCCCAGCCCACGACGACGCTGAAAAAGGCCAGGACGACCAGCGGCCCGACCATGACCCAGTCGTTCTCGTGGGCGTGGGCCGCCGGGTTGAGGTCGTGGGCATCGGCATGGCCATGGGCATGGCCGTGGTCCAGCGCCTGCTCCTCATCGTGCGCCTCGGCGTAGGCTTCCGCGGCCCGGGAGGGAAACCCGCGCGGCTCGCCGGCAAAGACCAGCAGCCACATCCGGAACATATAAAAGGCTGTGAGCACGGCGCCGACGGCGGGGAGTACGAAGAGCAGGAAATGCCCGGGGTTGCTCTGGACCCGGGCCAGCGCGGCCGCCAGGATCGCGTCCTTGGAGTAGAACCCGCTGAAGAACGGCACGCCCGAGATCGCCAGCGTGCCGACGAACATGCACCACGCCGTCCACGGCATTTTCTTGAGCAAGCCGCCCAGCGCGGGCATCTCGTAGGTATGCACGCTGTGATAGACGCTCCCCGCGCAGAGGAACAGCAGTGCCTTGAAGAAGGCATGCGTCAGCAGGTGGAACAGCCCGGCCACCCAGCCGCCGACGCCCAGCCCCAGCATCATGAAACCAAGCTGGCTCACGGTCGAATACGCCAGAACCTTCTTGTAGTCGACCTGGACCATGGCGATCGTGGCGGCGAGGAAGAGCGTGATCCCGCCGGTGTACGCGATGTACAGGAGCACGTCGGGGGTGAACAAGGGGAAGAACCGGCCGGCGAGGTAGACCCCGGCGGCGACCATGGTCGCCGCATGGATCAGGGCCGAGACCGGCGTCGGGCCGGCCATGGCGTCGGGCAGCCAGACGTGGAGCGGAAACTGGGCGCTCTTGCCCACGCAGCCGGCGAAGACCCCCAGCCCGGCGATCGTCAGCATCCAGTACGGGATCCGCCGCGTCTGACCGGTCACCTCATCTCTCAGCGGCTGGCCGGTCAGCCGGTCGAAGAGCTGCACGTCGTCGCTGCCATCCGGCGGATGATGAAACTCCCCCGTGCTGGTGCGCAGACCCTCGTTGATCTCCTGGAAGTTGAACGTGCCCAGGGTGGTCCAGAGCAGACCCAGCCCGACCAGCATCCCCACGTCGCCGACCCGGTTGACGATGAACGCCTTGTTGGCCGCGTCGCAGTTGACCTTGTCCTCGTACCAGAAGCCGATCAGCAAGTACGAGCAGAGCCCGACCAGCTCCCAGAAGATGAAGATCATGAAGACGTTCGCCGAGGCGACCAGGCCGAGCATCGAGAAGCAGAACAGCGACAGGTAGGCGAAAAACAGCGGGAACCGCGGGTCGTCGTGCATGTATCCGATCGAGTAAATATGGATCAACGTCGCGATCAAGGTGACCATCAGGAACATGATGACGCCGAGGTTATCGATGTGGATGCCCAGGGGGATCGCCAGGGCCGGGCGCTGGCGCGCGGCGTCGGGGCGGCCTTCGGTCGCAGCCGCGATGCTCCCCAGGCTGACCCAGTCGGTCTTGGCCGTCCAGGCCGGCGGTGGTGCGTGGACGTCTGGACCGGCCACGACCTGCTCGCCGGCGCCGCGCAGGGGCACTGTGCCTTGCTCGGTCACGAGGTCGACTTCGGTCTCGGCGGCGTGCGGCGCCGCCGGCTCGCCCAGCGACACCTCGGAGCCGAAGTAGGTGATGAAGCCGATCAGGCTGAGCACGAACGACAGGCCGATCGCGGCGGTGGCGAGGTAGGCGTTGTACCGCTTCAACTGCCGGATGAAGATCACCTCGATCGCAAAGGCCGCCAGCGGTATCAGCACGGCGGCCACGTACAGACTCACCTGCCAGCTCATGCTTGTCTCGTTCCTGGGTCGTGATCGGATCTCTCACCGGCACTACGAGTTCGGTTCGCAATGCCGGCGCAGTCCCGGGGGGCCCCGAATCCCGTTCGCTCGATTCCGGTCGCGCCGTCCTCGTGGCGATCCCAGCACGGTCCCCGAGGTCGCCGGTGCTCGCGCACGCCGCCCGGGGAATGGGGGGTGGATCGTGAAATATGGCACAGCCGGTGGGGCATTGCAAGACCCTTGTGGCGACTGGGCAAGTGGCCGGAGACCGCAACCGGACTGGACGTCTCCCCGGCGTTGTGGCAGCATGCTCGTCCGCACGTCTCTTTGCCCCTCGACCGCCGTTCGTCCTCCTCGACGGCTCGCGGCCCATCCGGTCTGGTTCGGGTGGCCCTGGACACGGTCCATCTCTTCTGGGAAGGTAAGGTGGGATCACGATGTGGTGGCGATTTCCCTGGCGCAAACTGATCCTGAGCGTGTTCTGTCTGGTCGCGACCGGCTGTGAGCCGCATGGCTCGTGGCTGCGTCCCAAGGATGACGAGGATCGCCCGTCCCGCACCTCCGATCAGAAGGCCGTCGAATCCGACGCGGCCAAGATGCTCAGCGTGGACTCCGACGACAAGAAATCCGAGCCCTTCTTCAAGAACACGCGGCGCTCGGGCGGCTGGAGCTCGGAGGCGCGGGCCATCGAGAGCGACCTGGGTGTGAATTGACGAGGCCAGCCATGCGATCGGTAGTGCAGGCGCTCTGGAATCGGCTCCTGGGCCAGCGCGGCGAGCGGGTGGCCGCTCGGTTCCTCCGTCGCCAGGGACTTCGCATCCTGCTGAGGGGCTATCGCACCCGGTCCGGCGAGATCGACTTGATCGCGCGCGACGGCCAGACCCTGGTCTTCGTCGAGGTCAAGGCGCGCCGCCAGGGGGTGCCGGCCGAGGCCGTCACCCCGGAGAAGCAGCGGCGGATCACCCTCGCGGCTTTGCACTTCCTCCGCAAGTACAACCTGCTCGAGCAGCGCAGCCGCTTCGACGTCGTGGCGATCCTCTGGCCCGACGACCGCCGCGCGCCCGAGGTCCAGCACATCCGCAACGCCTTCGACGCCGTCGGCCGCGGGCAGATGTTTCGATAGGCGGCCCCACCCATGGGGGCTGGCAGAATCGATCTCAGGGGTTAGGAAGCGAATCGATCCCAGGGGTCCGGCGCCGCTTGGCGTGCTCCGACGCTCGCCCCGTTCAGGCCTTGGAGTTCCTTGGGCTCGATGATGCAGCGATGGGCCAGGTCAGCGATCAGGCAGCCGGTCTCCCGCTGCAATCGAATCGCGAACTCCTCGGAAACGTGGTTGACCGATCCTCCGAGCCAGGGAACAACAAGGTAACCGTCCTCGAACCGCACTGGGGCACCCCCCAGGGTCAGATGGCCCTCGGCGTCGGTGCCACCGAGCTCTTCGAGAAGGCGCATGACGACATCCCTCTCGAGCGGCTTCAGAACGGTCCGACGGCGCTCGGGTATGCCGGTGGGATCAAAATGGCCGATGGTCAAATCATGAATCATCGCGAGCTCTCCGGCGGCTTGCCGTGCTCCGCCATGGCCCGCAGGCTGCGCCGGGCTCCCTCAGTGATCGGGCGCGGAGTCTGCGGTGCCTGGTCGACGGCGGCGGCGTGCGCGGCGTCGAAGCGTTGCCCCTGGGCCACGTGCAAGCCCTCAATGTCTTCGTGTACGATCACTGCATCCATTCTATCCCGTAAGAGGGTTGGGAACGAATGCCAGAGGGTGCAGAAGGCCCCGCAGGGGCGGCGGTCCTGAGCCAGGGGTGAAACCCCTGGAGGACCCGAGATGGGATCCGCCCGCGTGGGC
>JAJPJC010000055.1 GCA_021324445.1 Isosphaeraceae bacterium | reverse complement strand
GGGTTTCCAGCACGATCGGGGCCGGAGCGGACTGCACCGGCGATGGGGACGGGTCGGGTGTCCCGGCCTTGGGCACGACCCCCGTTCCCGGCTGCGGCTCCTGCGGAGGCGCCGGGCTGGCGGGCTCGCCGGCCGAGGGCACCAGGGCCGGCGGCGCCGTGCTGGACTCCGGGGCCGGGACCGGGCCCGGCTTGGTCCCCGCGTCCCCGGTCGTCCCGGGGAAGGACGGCAGATCGGCCGGTCGCGGCGGTGGCTCGCCGGGAGGGAGGAACGTGGGGATCGACTCCGGGGTGTCCGCACGGGGCGTTGTCGGCACGGCGACCGCACCTGGGCCGGGCTCCTGGACCGCCGTCGCCGGGGCTGGCAGCGGGGCCGGGGACGCGGAGCCGGCCGGATCCTCCGGAGTGCTGGGCGGAACGGCCGGCTTGGGACCGGTCTGCGTCTGCGAGCCGGACCTGGCTTGAGCCAGCCGGATCGGCTCGCCGGGGCCGTCCGGATCGCCGCCGGCGAGGTCGATACCCGGACCCGGACCAGCCGTCCGGTCCGCCGCGCGCGCCGTGGCGACAAACGGATCGGTCCGCGGTCCCAGCCGAGGCTCCGCACGCGCCGCGGTGAAGCCCTTGCCGTGGTGCGACCGCTCGCTCCGCGCGTAGGGTGTCTCCGCATCCGACGCCACGCGCAGGCCGCTCTGGGCGCGCTCGATGCCTTGTTTCAGCAAGAGCTTCTCAGGATCGCTGAGCTCCTTCTCATGCGCCTCGGCCTCGCGGAGGAACTTCAGCGCCCGGTCGTATTGCTGGTACTGGAGGTAGTCCAGCCCGTTCCGAAGCAGGTATCGGGCCCCGCGCGTGCTGCCCATCCCATAAAGGGACGAGGCGTCCGTCGCCGCCGGCCCCGATCCGGCCGCGCCACTGCGCGGCGCGCCCCCCGCAGGAGGTAACTGCTGGGCCACGACCATCGAGGCCGTCAAGCCGGCCCCGAGGACCCCCGCCATCCATGCCGACGTTGTGCGACGCAAGCCACGCCTCCTTGCCTTCTGGTTATTGGTTATTCGTTATTGGTGATTGGTTGTTAGTGATCGCGTGCTGCGAAGCAGTCTAGCCCACAGGCAAGGGCCGGCGCTCGACCGTGACAACATGGCAAGCGCCCGTGCTGCACGCCGATAACTAATAACCGATAACTAATAACTAATAACTAATAACCAATAACTAATGACCAAGACCGAGCTCGTTCTCGCCGGTGAAGCTCGAGTAGTTCGGGGCTTCCTGCGTGATGACGATGTCGTGGGGGTGGCTCTCCTGGACCGAGGCGGCGGTCACCTGAATGAAGCGGGTCTTGGTGCGGAGCTCGTCGATGGTGCGGGCGCCGCAATAGCCCATGCCGGCCCGCAGGCCGCCGACGAGCTGGAAGACGAAATCGGCCAGCGGCCCCTTGTAGGGAACGCGTCCCTCGACCCCCTCGGGGACGAGCTTCTGGGACGAGGTCGTCTTGTCCTCCTTGTCCTGGAGCCGGGCCGCAGGCTCCTGGCGGTAGCGCTCGTGCGAGCCCTTGGCCATGGCGCCGATCGAGCCCATGCCGCGATACGACTTGAAGCTGCGGCCGCGATAGATGATCGTCTCGCCGGGACTCTCGGCCAGCCCGGCGAAGAGTCCGCCGATCATCACCGCGTGGGCGCCGGCGGCCAGGGCCTTGGTGATGTCGCCGGAGTAGCGGATGCCGCCGTCGGCGATGATCGGGACCCGGCCGGCCGCGGCCTTGGCCGACTGGTAGACCGCCGTGACCTGGGGCACGCCCACGCCGGAGACCACCCGCGTGGTGCAGATCGACCCGGGCCCCAGCCCGACCTTGACGGCATCGACCCCCGCCTCGATCAGGGCACGGGTCCCCTCGCCGGTGGCCACGTTGCCGGCGACGACCTGGATGTCGTGGCTCCGCTTGATCCGCCGCACGGTCTCCACCACGTTCCGGCTGTGCCCGTGCGCCGAATCCACCACCAGGACGTCGACCCCGGCCTCCAGCAGCGAGCCGATCCGCTCGTAATCGTGGACCCCGACCGCCGCGCCGACGCGCAGCCGCCCCCGCGCGTCCTTGCAGGCGTGCGGATAGCGGTGCAGCTTGTCGATGTCCTTGATCGTAATCAACCCTTTCAGTCGATATTCATCGTCCACCAGCAAAAGTTTCTCGACCTTATTCTTCGTCAAAATCCGATCAGCTTCCTCCAGGCTGGTATCCGCCGGGGCGGTGACCAAGTTGTTCTTGGTCATGACCTCATCAATGCGGAGCTCGTTCGATTCGAGGAAGCGGAGGTCGCGCCGGGTGAGGATCCCGCGCAGGTAGCCGTTGACCGTGATCGGCACCCCGGAGATGTTGTGCCCCCTCATGATCTTGCGCGCCTCGCCCACGGTGGCGTCCGGCGGCAGGGTGATCGGATCGACGATGATGCCGTTCTCCGACCGCTTGACCTTGTCGACCTCGCGCGTCTGCTCCTCGATCGACATGTTCTTGTGGATGACCCCGAGTCCCCCCTCCTGGGCCAGCGCGATGGACAGCTCGGCCTCGGTGACCGTGTCCATCGGCGAGGAGATGATCGGGATATTCAGGGCGATTCGGGCGGTGAGCTGCGAGCGCGTGTCGGCCTCATGGGGCAGCAGGTCGGAATAGGCCGGCTCGAGCAGGACGTCGTCGAAGGTGATGCCTTGATAGGCGATGCGGTCGTGCATCGGAAAAGCTCCACTGGGGACCCGACGATCGGGCCGGCACGGAAGACGAGCCGAAAGGCTCGTTCAATCGATCGATCTGAGGGACTGACCGACAGATAGGATCGAAAGGTCCGCGGGGCCGATTCAATCTGGGTAAGTTGCTGGGGCCTTTCCTGGTCCATTAAACCCGCCACGGCCCGACCTGACAAGGCCAACCCTCAGCATTTCGTGGACGCGCGAACAGAATCCCGAAGGGGTTCAACAGCTTGCCGGGACCGAGGTGGTGCGATCGCCTCGCCTGGTGAAGGCGATCGATCACCGGCCCCGATTCCCGTAGAAGTTCTCATGACGGTCATCTCCAACAGCGACCTCGCCAAGCGCAGGATGCTGCTGGCGAGACCCGCGGACCAGTTTGAGCCCACAACGACCGACGATCCGGCGGTGATTGCATCGAATTCCTCGCCCAGCCGGATCCGTTCTCCGCCGAGTCGGTCGACGACCTCGTGACGGTCTATTATAGCCAGGAGACCGACGAGGTCATCGGATGTCTGATCGAGGGAGTCACCGGCCAAGCCCGCTGAATCGCCGCGCGCTACCGGTTCGGGTCGTTGCTGGGTAGAATCCAGGCATGGAAACCACAACGACTACGACACCCACGCTCCCACCTGAGGCGGACTCTCCGGCGGTCTCGGAGCTGTGGTCGGCGACTCGCGATCCGGTGTCCCGCGTCTCCAGGCGCCTGGACGCCCTCCAGACGCTCTTGGAGTCGGACCCGGTGGCGGCGGTGGAGTTCGTCGTGGACGAGCTCTCGAGGGATGACCTGGCCGAGGGATGGCGCGATGCGTTGGTCTTCCTCGTTGAAGATATTCATCTTCCCGAGCCCTTACGGCAACGAGTAGGAGATCGCCTCCTCGCGATCGCGGCATCGCTCCGCGGCAGCGCGAAGCTTGGGGTGGAGAAGGTCGTCTGGTCGGCCCTTCGCCGTGCGGCCTCACTCCTGCCGCCGGCTCAAGCCGAGCGGTTCCTCCCGTTCCTCGACTGCCCGAGTCTGGTGGACACCCGATCGGTCGCCCTGCGATGTCTCGAGCGGGTGTTCGAGCCGGCCCCGCCGGTTGAGGGTCACCTGGTGACTGCGCTGAGAGAACGGGTCACCCAATTCGCGTTCAAGTTTCTGGACCCCGACGTGTTCGCGGGCGGCGAGAACGCCCTGATCGCCCAGAACGCCGTGTGTGCCTTGGCGGCCCTCGGCGACCCTCGCCTCGGGGGCGTGATTGACCGGGTGAACCAGCTCGGGCGGTCTTGGATGAACCGGCAGGTGCGTGCCCGACTGGAACACCTCCTGGAATCCTGGCGCTCGCGCGATGCGAGCGTTTCCAACCACCCGGCCTTCCAGAACCTTGAGGATCGCCTGCGTACTCTTCGCTGAGGAAGGGGACCCAATTCCACGGTGTTCCGCAACAGGAAGATTCCCAGTGTCTGCCCAGCGTCTCCGGCCTGATACCCGGCAGAGAGTTCCAAGATTCGCCGTTGTGGGCCAGTACGGGGAAGCGCCGGCAAGCCGGTTCGTTCAACATGTGGCTCTCCTGAGGTCCGATCAGGAGCTCGGCTACGCGACCCCAGATGTCCGCGTTTGGCACATGGGCCCACCGCTCGTGGCCGGGACGATCTCGGAGGCCGCGACCGTGCACGAGGCGACGTGCACGGTCCACATGATCGGCGTCGTCGACCTCGATGCTCAAGATGTCGAGGGGATCGAGACTTGGCTGGCCGAGGTCGATACAGAGGACCGGCCATCGGGGAAGCTGGCCCCCCTCCGTCAGTACACGATCCACCCGGCGGTCCTCTGGGTGACGGCCGAGAACGGCACGCGCCTATATCGGCGGTTCAGTTGCGTCGGCTTTGTCCTCGATGGCTATCGCGCGATCGGTATCAACCTCATCGACGATTCACGGGCGGAGAACCTCCCCGCCGTCAACCTGGAGACGGTCGCCGACGCCTACGGGGAGGGTGTCCGAAATGAACGGCTGCGCAACGCGTTCGGCATACCGGGCGACGGACCCTGGCCGATCTTGCTGGCTGGCTATCTGATTCATGCCTTGAACCGGTCGGACGCGGAAATCCGAACGTCCGCCTACCTGCCGTCGAGCGCGGCCAAGGGAGAATTCCCGCTTGAGTAGCCGCCTCCTCGGCACCTCGCTCAGGTCACCGCTTGAGCGCACAAGCGTCCCATGATCGATTCCGCCATTGCAGGATCACAATACCGGCCGAGATCCTCTCTGAACTGAGCCAGCGCATCCGCCTGAACAGACCTGGGTACTTCGGTCAGCGATCGATCCAAATCTTCTTCCGTCAGGTGGACAGTGACAATCCCCAGTTCCTGGCTCCAACCACCGTCGGGAAGCGCCCTCCGCGCGCTTCGTAAGTAAGCTCGATTCACGGCTTGCTCGAGATCGGCTCCGCAATAGACCCTGCCGTTTTCGAGGTTCTGGTTGTAGCGCGGTTCGACAATCGCCGTCAGGCTCGCTGGTTCGGGGACCTGAACCCTCAACTTCCTGTCCGAAACTGATGGATCATCGAGCCGCTTGAGATAGAATGCCAAGATGGCGATCGATTCATCGAGGTCCGGTGGAGGGACAGGGATGAAATGACCGAACCGACCGCTCCGCAACACCGCGTCATCCATCGAGCCGATGAAATTGGTCGTTGCCACGATCAATCGGCCAAGCCGGAGCACCCGATCCATCTGAACGATCAATTCATTGACGGACGCCTTATCGTCGCTGTGCATCTGGGTTTCGTGGCGCGATCGCGCGACCGCATCCAACTCGTCGATGATGAGCATTCGCTTGTCGTTCTCCGCCAGCCAATCGAATTGCTCGCGAATCATGATCTGGCCCCAGCCGATGTAGGGACCGCGCAGATCGGAGGGAGCGAGAAGCCTGACTTCCTGCTCCAATTCACCGGCGATGGCCCTCGCCCATCGAGACTTTCCACAGCCCGGCGGGCCGAAGAAGAGCACTCCCGACGAGCGGGACGCGGGACGAAGCAGCCAACGATGCTTTTCGGGCCAGGTGATCAGTTCTCTGATCTGGTCCTGGACCACCTGATATCCAGCGACGTCTTGCAATCTGATAAGGCGTTCCGAGACGGCCTCGCCCTGTACGCCCGTGGCGCTTCTCTCTTCGGGCGGCAAGAGCACTTGAGGGAGCGGAGCGAGCTGTTTGCCCCTGATCTCCAGGAAGGACCGGTCCGTCGAAGGTATCAGGACGTGAGCATTTTTTGCGCAGAGATGATGAGCAAGGTCGGATAGGAATGGTCCAGCCCAAAGAATGGCCTCGTTAGGGACGATCAGTCGAAATGGGTTATCGTCCCTAAGACGTGAGAAAATTTTCTTGTGATAGAACAACTCCATTGGCCCGGACCCCCTCATGCTCTCGATCTCGAAGATGCCCACTCCGTCGACGTGCAGATCGATTCTCCTCCAGCTGCGGAGACTTCGCTCCTCACGGGCTTCTTCCTCGTCATCCTCCGAGTATTCGAACTGGAGGGAGGCGTTGGGCTTGGTCTGGACCCAATTGGCGAGATGGGCTTTGAGGGCCAACGCCGCCGAACTCTCGTTGCTCCCCTTGAACTGCGGAACATGTCTCGAGGACAGCACGCCTCCCCATGCCGTGACTGGCTTGGTCATCAGTTGCGCGTACGACATCTTCGCCCAGTTCAAGACGCTGAGGGGATCCCCCTGAGTCCCAGCATCCGGAGCGACCCCTGCAACCAATGATAGACACTGATTGATCGACTGAATGTCCGCGAGAGGTTTGTCCTTGTACTCGGGCTTGAACTCGAAGACCGGCCCCGGCCAGACCGCGCTCAACCGAGCGAAATCAGTCGGAAGCTCGAGCTCGCGCTTGATGGTGATCAGATTCAGGCGATGTGGCTCATCGAGCAATCGTAGTGCATCCGAGCCCGAGTCCAACACGGTCGGCTTGAGATACCTGTGGAGCAGCGCGACAGAACCCACCCGAACCTCGCCGACGCTCCCCGTGTTCTCCGGATACCCCTGGAATCGCTGGGCGGTGCGAAACGCCCAGGCGATGATGCCTTCCCAGGTGCCTTGAATCCAGGTCTGAACTTGAGCTTCATGAGGGACATAAAGCAGGCAGAGTATCGGGTCGCTTTCCGACAAGGCTCGCAGGAATCCCAATTCGCGGCCCGGATCCAGCCCCATAGCCGTCGGCCAGAAAGGATCTGGGAGATCGACCTTTACAGTCGGTTGCTTATCCGGTTTGGATTCGGTGGTATCGACACCTACTTCAGACTCGTCGACTTCCGGTGGCGGTCCCGGGAGCAGATCGATCTTGAACCGATCATCCCGGCTCCATCGGTCCGTCTCGGGCGAGATCTCCAGACCGGCTCTCCAGAGTTGCCTCCGCACCTTGTTCAACGACTCCCGCCTCATCAGTCCAGTCGAGTAGCCGAAGAGAGAAACGAGGTCGGATAGCTTGGATTTTCCCGCAAGGCTGATGTTACCGAACCCCAAACGCTTTTCCTCAACCCTGGCTCGATAAACAAGCTCCGCCAAGGGCGTTGTCTGACTCCGGGGGACCGGAATCCGGCGATTCCCGTTCTCCGGAAAGCGAACGGTGAGCATACTCCCCGCGCGACCCTCGACAATCCCAATCTCCCTGCCGTCGGTCACAATTGTATCACCGATCATGATGTTCATTTTTCGCCGGCCCTGCCATCAGGTGGTCAGTTCATCGTCGAAGCTCGAGGTCCACAAATCCTCGCACACCTTCGTGATAGGTAGGATAGCCAAGAATGGCTCGCAATTCAAGCGCGTGGTTGCTTGTTAGGCGGCATTTCCTCGCTCCGGGTTGCTGCCACCTCCCTCGGGCGAGCCAGGGGTGTCCAGGACGAGCCGATTGATGCCGAACCCGCCCGCGAATCTCACTCGCCAACCGCACTCACTCCTCGGAGGCAAGAGAGGCGGCCGTCCTCGGCGGTGACGAGGATCTCGGCGCGGTCGTCGCCGTCGAGGTCGGCCAGCACCGGCTCGCCCACGCGGCGGCCGAGCGAGACCTTGACCTTCCAGAGGACGCGAGCTTGACCCGAGCGCTCGGCCAGCGCGTGGAGGTTGCCGTCCGAGCCGCCCAGGACCAGCTCGTGCCGGCCGTCGCCGTCGAGGTCGGCGGCCGCCATCCGGCTGGCCGGACCCTTCAGGTCGATCGACCAGCGGGCGGGATCGCTTTCCGAACTCGGGTTGCCGGCGCCCGGCGTTCCGGGCGGGCAGGTCGCGCAGTGCGACCGCGGCGCGCGCACGTCGAAACAACGAATCACGCCGTCGGGCTGAGCATGGACGAATTCGCTCGCGCCGTCGCCGTCGACGTCGGCGAGGATCCCCCAGGCGCCGGCCGTGTCGCGCGTCATGCCGTGGTGCCAGAGCGGCTGACCGCGCAGGTCGGTGATCAGGGCCAGCGAGAAGGAATTGTGGTGCAGCAGGCCGAGCTCGCCTGTGGGCCGGATCACTCCCAGCGAGGGATAGCTGTAGGCCGTCCAGTGGCCGGGGAGGCTGTCGGAGAGGACCATCGGTGGTACCAGGTCTCGGTTGTCCTTGACGCTGATGACGCCGTAGAAGTTCTCCGAACAGACGAGCCAGTCGTCCGCGCCATCGCCATCGAGATCATGGACGGCGGTAGGCACGTGGGCGGCGAAGATCACGGGATGAGCGCCGTAGCTGGCGTAATGGTCCCGCGTCCAGAGCCGCGCGCCGGTCTTCCCATCGAACGCGACGACCAGCGGCCGGCGACCCTGGAACCACCCCCGGCCGTAGGCCATCCGCAGGATGATCCAGCGCCCGCGACCTGGCCCGAGGCGCCCGGTCGGGCCGCGGCTGAGTAGCTGGGTCCCGGGCTCCAGGTCGAACCGGCGCTCGAGTCGACCGGTCGCATCCAGGATCGCGCAGTAGGGCTTGCCATCGGCTCCCGCGAGCGTCGCCACCACCTCGTTGTCGCCGTCGCCGTCCATGTCGCAGATCGTGGGACCGGCCCCCGCCGGGTCGACGTGGGTCTGGTCGTGTTCGTAGAACCCCTCGATCAGCACGCGGGCCGGCGTCCCCTGAGGAGGCACCAGCAGATAACGGCCCTTCGCGTCCCGCACGAGGACTTGCCGCGACCCGCCCAGGTCGGCCACCAGCGGCGGTGGGGCCAGGTACGTCTGAGGGGCGGCGGGTGCGTAGCGGTAAACCTCGGTCGAGCCCACCCGCGTCACCACGGCGGCGCCGTCCCGGGTCACCCGCTCGGCCTGTGGAGCGCCGGCGCCGCCGGCGTTGCCCAGGGCCTCGTGAGCTCCCACCGGCTTGACCCGGACGACCTGGTTGCCCGCCAGCCGGCAGGCGCTGACGCCGTCGGGGAACCGGAAGAGGAACAGGTTCGAGCCCGGCGCCTCGCGCCAGACGGGCTGATTCCCGCCCGCAGTGCGGCGGAGGGATCCCTCGGCGGGGAGCGGCCGGAGCATCGGCTCGATGCGGTTGCCGCCCCAGAGCTCGACGAAGCCGCCGCGGTCCCAGCGCGCCAGTCGCAGCCGCCCGGCCTCCTGGAGCAAGATCTCGGGGCGGCCGTCGCCGTCGAGGTCGCCAACTGCGAGGATCCGGGCGTCGCCGGTCTCGGCCAGGCGCCGGCCGGTTGCCGCGTCGAAGACGACGAGGTGTCGCGACCGGTCGCCGTGCTCGCCGATGATCGTCGCGATGATCTCGTACCGGCGATCGCCGTCAAGGTCGGCGACGACGTCCGGCCCTCCGGGCCGGATCCGGACCCCCACCTGGTACTGATCCTCCGCCCCGCCCACCACGACTTTCCAGAGCGTCGTGGCCCGGGACTTGCCATCTTGCCGGACCGCCTTGAGGCCCGGCAGATGCGGGTTGATCATCACCAGGGCGGGGTACGGGTCGGCGGGGGAGAGCCGCACCGAGGCGATGGTTGCCATGTAGGTGCGGATCGACGGCGCGTATTGCGCCGCCAGCTCGAGCCGGCCGTTCTCCGTGTCGAAGCTCCAAAGACCCTCATGGCTGATCACGGCCATCTCGACGGCGCCGTCGGCATCGAGATCATCGAAGAGGATCAGCGGCGAGTAGAGGTTGCCGGTGAGGGTCTGACGGATGCGGAAGCGGGGCCGGTCCAGGCCGCTCTCGAAGCTGACGAGCCGGATCCGTCCCTCGTGCGGGGCCGGCGGGGTCTGACCGCTGGCCGTGCTGGCGATTTGCGCGCCCTTGACTCCGGCCAGGAGTTTCCCGAACCGGGTGTGTCCGCCGAAGTTGTTCTGGTCCTTCCAGAGGACGGTCGACCGCCCCGACCGCCCGTCGACGAGGAACGTCTCGACCCGACCGCTGGCGCTCGTCGTGAGGAGGATCCCGCGCGAGCCGTCGCCGGCATAGTCGCGGACATCGACGACCGACGGCGTGGCATAACCTTCGAGCGTCCAGAGCCGGCGCCCGCGGGCGTCGCGGCATTCCACCGCATCGTCCTTCAGGATCAGGATCTCGTCGCGGCCGTCGCCAGTCACGTCGCGGACCTCGACCGACTCGGAGGGGATCCGCGGGCCTCCGAGGTCGATCGACCACGCGACGCGCGGGGGCCGGCCGAGCCCCCCCTTCAGTGGCGAGACGGCCGAGAGGGCCGCGTCATGCCGATAGGTCGGCCAGTCGCTGCCGGGGCGACTCGCCGGGGGAGCCGCGCCCGCTCCCGTGGCGATCCCGACCGCTGCCAGGCCGGAAGCCAGCAAAGTCCGAAGGAATCCCGCGCGCGCCGATGGCTGCCGATCCCGCATGTCGATCTCCTTGGGTGTGTTCCCAGCCGGCCGAAAGATCGTCGCGTTGTTCAGCTCGGGAGGTTGGAATCTCTGAGGCAGGACTGTTCGACATGATGTTAAACTGCTCGGAGATCCTGTTCCACCCCGAGGGACACAGGTCCAGTCGGGTTTCGGGTTGAGTCCTTGCGGAGGTGTCACGATGTCCCGATCGGGTCGCCCGGCCCTGAATCGACGCGCCTGGCTGGCGAGCCTGGCGGCATTCCCCAGCATCCCGGTCCTGGCTCGCACTTGCGACATCGACGATCGGGCTCGTCCCCAGCGCGATCATGGAGCAATCGTCCGCGGTCCGCGCGACCGCAAGCGGCTGGCGCTGGTCTTCACCGGCGACCAATACGCCGAGAGCGCCGGGCCGATCCTCGACGTCCTGCGTCGCCATCGGATCCGGGCCGCCTGCTTCCTCACCGGGCGGTTCCTCCGCGAGCCGGAGTTCCGCCGGGTCATTCGCCGGGCGCGCGATGAGGGGCATGACCTCGGTCCCCATAGCGACGGCCACCTGCTCTATGCGACCTGGGATCGCCCGCCGAAGCTGCTGGTCACGCGCGAGCAGTTCCTCGCCGACCTGGCGGCGAACGACCGCGCGCTGGCCGCGTTCGGACCGGAGCCGTCCCGATTCCCGTACTTCCTGCCCCCCTACGAGCATTACACCGCCGAGATCGCCGCCTGGACGGCGGCGGCCGGACGCATCCTGATCAACCTCACGCCGGGGACGCTCTCGCACACCGATTACATGGAGGATGCCGACCCTCGCTTCGTCCCCGCCGATCGCATCGTCGAATCGATCCTCCGCGCTGAGCGAACCGACCCGGACGGGCTCAATGGCTTCCTCCTCTTGATGCATCTCGGAGCGGGTCCGCGGCGCACGCGCGACCACCTGCACGATCGTCTCGACGCCCTCCTGGGCCGGATCGCGGATCGGGGCTATGCGTTCGTGCGCGTCGGCGAGCTGCTCGGACCCGAGACTTGATCCCGTGCAGATCCGCCGTCCGGTTGGGGAATGTGCCCTGTCACGTCTTCCTGGGCCGGGGGCGCACCCGGTTGGGCAGCGGCTCACCGGTCTCCCGGTCGAACTCATCGGGGTTCAGCCTGGCCGGCATGAGGTCTTCCGTCTGGCGCTCCCAATGCGCCAGGGCGCGCCGCATCTCAGCCAGAACCGTGGCGAACTTCGGGTCCCTGGCGAGGTTGCGCAGCTCGTGCGGGTCGGCCTCCACGTCGTACAGTTCCTCGGCGGGCCGGGGATGCACGAAGCAGGCGCGTTGGGCGGAGGTCAGCCGCCCCTGGTCGCGCAGCCGTCGCATCGCTTGAAAGGTCGGGCTCCGGACCGCATCGGCGGGCGGCGTCAGCGGCATCGTGCTGTCATCATTCCGGATGTATTTGAACCGCTCCGATCGGACCGCCCGGCCTCGGGCGGTGAAGTCGTGCCAGTTCCGCTCGGCGAAGAGGAGGTCGTGGACTTTCGCGATCGGGTCCTTCAACAGGGTCGAGATGTCCTTGCCCTGGATGGTTGGCCCCGGCTGGAGGCCGGCGAGCGTGAGGACCGTGGGGGCGATGTCGATGGTGTTGACCAGGCTGGCGCAGCGGCTCCCCGGCTCGACATGCCCCGGCCATCGGACGATCCAGGGCGTCCGGATGCCGCTGTCATACAGGGTCGTCTTGCAGCGCGGGAATGGGCGTCCGTTGTCGCTGAGGAACAGGACCAGCGTGTTGCCGGCCTCGCCCTGGCGCTCCAGCTCGGCCATCACCGCGCCGACGTAGGAGTCGAGCCGGGCAATCTCGTCGTAGTACAGGGCCAGGTCCTTGCGGACCTCGGGCACGTCCGGGAGATAGGGCGGGACGACGGCGTCCTCGGGGCGGTGCGGCCGGGGGATCGCGCCCTCCCGGTAGTCGCGATGCGGGTCCACGGCGGCCAGCCAGAGGAAGAAGGGCCGATCGCGGGGCCGGTCCCGCAGCACGGGCACCCACTGGTCGCACCCGCTCTGCAACCCCACGGCATCCTGGGCTGCCGACTGCGCCTTGGCCGCTGGTCCCGTGGGGAGCTGGAACCCCGATGTCCCGACCTCCCGCACGAGGTCGAACCGCCCCTTGGCCGCGGCGCCCAGGTGCCACTTCCCCGCCGCGGCCGTCCAGTAGCCGGCGGCCTTGAGCTTCTCGGCGAAGGTGACTTGCTCCGGCGGCAGCGGCTGATGCAGCTCCGCGGCGCCGGTGTTATGCGGGTACCGCCCCGTGAGCATGCTCGACCGGCTGGGGCTGCACGAGCTGGCCATCACGAACGCCCGGTCGAACCGCATGCCTTCGCGGGCCAGCCTGTCGATGTTCGGCGTCCGGATCGACGGATGCCCATAGGCCCCGCAGTCGTCCCGACCCAGGTCATCGGCGATCATGACGATGATGTTGGGCCGCGCCGCCGCTTCGGCTCCCGGAGCCGAGGAGAGTAACAAGCCGAAGCAGAGTCCCGTCAGGATGATCGTTCGCATATTCTGAGACTCCTTCACGTCGGTCGGGCTTTCCAGCCTGACAGTCCAGCCGCGTCAGGCTGGAAAGCTACCCCTTTGAACATGCGGTCGTAATTACTGTAACCTCTTTGACTGGGGTGGTTTTGGTTTCCCGATCACGGAGGTCCATCCGATGTCTCCCGAATTTGTTG
>JAJPJC010000201.1 GCA_021324445.1 Isosphaeraceae bacterium | reverse complement strand
TTGGTTGATTAAGTTGACCATCCTGCTGGTCCATGACATCGCGTGGTTCAGCGGGCTGTTCCTTTACGCGGCTGCCAGCGCGACGCCCACGCCCGCGCCCAGGCCGACGCCCACGGCGACGGCCGCGCTGGTGGGCCGGAACACGACGACGCAGGGGAACTGGATCGGCACCTATGGCACGCAGGGCTATAACATCATCGGCAATGCCGTCAGCTACCCCGCCTATGCCACCATCACGCCCGCCGGCGCGTCGTCCTACACCTGGGCGGCCAGCACGACCGCCCTCAGCGCCTTGCAGACCGCCAATGGCTTCAGCCGCATCGAAGCCTGCTGGTACTCCAGCACCAGCTTCACGGTGGACGTGGACCTGACCGATGGCCAGGCGCACGACCTGACGCTCTACGCGGCCGACTTCGGCGAGACCAACGTTCGGAGCGAGCAGATCCAGCTCAGCAGCGCGACCACCGGCGCGGTGCTGGACACCGAGACGATCTCCTCGTTCAGCGGGGGCGTGTACCTGCAGTGGGATGTCAGCGGTAACGTGGTGATCACGGTGACCAACCTGGCCGGTCCCAACGCGGTGCTCAGCGGGCTGTTCTTCGACCCGCCGCCCAGCACGTCCTCCGTGGCGACCGCCTCCCTGGTGGAGGGGACCGCCGTGGCCCAGACCAGCGCGATCGGAGTCCCGGGCAGTCCGGCGAGCAGCGCGATGGGGATCCTGGACTTCAGCAGCATGAGCGTCCCAGCTCCGCTGCCGTCGGGCTTCAGCTTCACCGCCGAGGTGGGCGTCCCGACCTTCCGCCAGGCCGCGTCCGGCGCACAGCGTCCTGAGCAATAAATCCATATTACCCCGGCAAGGAAGTTCCGCATGGTTCCGCATACCGACCCGGCGCGCCTGCGAGGAGACTGCCCCCACTTCCTCGCGGGCGCGCCGGGTCGGTATTCTTTGTTGCCGGGGGGAATCGTTAGCTCCCCGCACCGGGGAAAACGAGGGTGGAGACACTGGGATCGGGGAACCCGTCTCCAACCCGGAAGGGGCCACCACAAGGACTCCCGAGGCATCGCCCGGCAGGGGTAGCCCCCCTCTGCGAAGAAGCCTGAATTGATCTGATCCCTGAACTCCAGCGCTTCACGATCGGCTGGCACACGCGCGAGGTCCTGGACCGCAGAAGACCCTACCCCGCCTTCGTCAAGTGGGGGAGAAGCAAGGCGCCGCGGGTGCACTGGTCCTTTCCCTCGGTGTGACGGAGCCGATGATCGCGGTTGGGTTCGTTCGGTCGATTTTCGCCGCGCAGGCCCTCGAGCCGATCGCGGCTGGGTTCGTTCGGTCGATTTTCGCCGCGCAGGCCCTCGAGCCGATCGCGGCTGGGTTCGTTCCGTCGATTCGCGGGCGGGAGCTGGCTTGGTTCCGTCGATTCGCGAGGGGCGGCTGGGTTCGTTCCGTCGATTTTGCCTTGGTGGTTCGATCTGCCATGGTGCGGTTGCCCTCATGTGGACGGGGTCTGATTCCGCAAGGGACGGACGTCGAACGCCGCGCCGGCTGCTGGAGCGGCGCATGGAGTCTCTACCCGCAGTTGTAGGACATCGCGGTCGGCGCGACGAAGTCGCCGTGATGCGCTGGGCTGGATCGTGGTCCTGAGCGTTCGCGGCGCTCACCACCCGCAGCAAATCGCGGTGGGCCTCGCTCCGCTCGACCCACCAATCCCGGCTTCCTCTCTCGACGACGATGGAAGTCCGTTGTCCCCCCGGGCGTTAACCGCTCTCGACCCACATCGAACCACCGTCGCCCTTCCTCTCGCCGAGATCGAGACGACATCCCTTCGTCCCGACGCGACCCGGTCCCCACTCTGACTTTTAGGGCGTGTTGATTCCTGGAAACAGAGATGTCGCCGCCAGGCGTCCTTGCTCGAGAATGAGAACATAAGGTTCGCGCAAAACCAGTCCCACTCCTGGTTCGCTGTTCGGGCGGAGTGTCTCGCCATGCTTAGAACCATCCATCACCGCAAATGACTGCGGTTCGAATGATTCGACTTCGAAAAACGTTCGTTGTTCGGCTTCGAGACGCGATGTTCTCCAGTGATGTCCCTCCTCCGATCTGAGCGCTTCACGACGATGAGTCAACCTGCTCGAGAGAGCAGCACGCGGTGATCCAGCGGTGGATGACTCGACGCAGTGATGGCTCGGCGGAAATTCGGTTCAGGGCGCGGATGTCCAGGGCCGTGGCGACCTGCCGCCCAGGAGTGACGTTGCGCGCCGGATCACCCCCGATCCTGGCCCCGAACCGTTCGGAGTGGCCACGCGACCCCGCCGTCTTGGTTGATCCAGCTAGATCCTTCATAATTCTCGCTTACTGAATGATGGCATTTGTGCATCGCTTCGTTGCGGGCCTGGGCAGGCTGTTCTCCGCGCTCCCCGGGCTCGGGCCTTCATCCCGGGTGGTACCGCGCGGGCCTTCTATCCTGTAATCCACATATATTTATCAACAAAATATAATATTATTAATATATTGACAATATTATGGTCGCCGGACATTCCACCTTCGCGCATCCTCCCGAATCAATTGGAGGCTCTCGCCGATGCAGTCTGATCGCCGCCGTCCCGACGCCGGGATTCCACTTTTCCCCGGGTTCGCGCCACCGTGCGACCGAGGCCGTCGTGCCGGCTCGACGGCGCGGCGGCGCCGATGCAGGGCGGACATCCGGCCGGGCCTGGACCAACTCGAGACCCGGCGGATGCTCTCGACAACGCCCATGGTGGGGCCGGTCTCCGACCTCCAGACCCTGGACCTCCAGCTCCAGCCGGGCTCCGCCTCGGCCCTGGCCCAGGTGACCCCGCTGA
>JAJPJC010000441.1 GCA_021324445.1 Isosphaeraceae bacterium | reverse complement strand
TCAGCGGGGTCACCTGGGCCAGGGCCGAGGCGGAGCCCGGCTGGAGCTGGAGGTCCAGGGTCTGGAGGTCGGAGACCGGCCCCACCATGGGCGTTGTCGAGAGCATCTGCCGGGTCTCGAGTTGGTCCAGGCCCGGCCGCAGGCCCAGCCGGCGGCGTCTCGCGGCCATCGTACGGGCGTGACGGGCTCGGTCCCCGGCGCGGGTGGACCGGGGGAAACTCAAGATCCGGGTGGTGGGACGATCATCATGCGGCATCGCGCGGCAACTCCGTCGTGGTGGGTCCAGGCTCGGCGGCGAGCGGGCGCGATCCCTCGGCGCGCAACCGGATCGGGGGCGGGGCTCCGGCTCGCCGCAAGCGCTTCAGTCGGTGGGGTGGGTCAGTACGTCTGGCGGCTCAACGTGGCCAGGTGGGGCAATGCGACCATCCCCCGGACATCGATCGAGTCACCGGCGTGGTGCTCGTCTCAACCGGGATGGTCGCGCAGGTGCTGTGGATTCCCAACGGCAGGATGTTCGCGGGACCATCGGCGGGGCCAGGACCCCTGCCAACGGCCGCGCCGGATTCAGCATCAAACCCGGCGAGCGGAAGACAGCACCTGTTGAGAGAATCCTAGCTCACTTCCCAGAAACATGGCCGCGGACCCCGGCCGAACCCGGATCGCCGGACTGGAATCCGCGCATCCAGTGCTGTTAAGCTGGGCAGCCTGGGCCACCGACGACTCCCGACGCGGGCGTGATCGACCCCACGCGATTCATCTGGAAACGGAATCATGGAAATCCTGGATGCCCGGATCGTGATCCTCGGCCTGGCGGTGCAGGGTCTGGTCGCGCTGGGGACTTGCCGCGCGCAGCAGAAGCCCCGCGCGCGGGACCTGGGCATCCCGTTCGAGGGGGCGCCCGGACCCTTCAACGCGATCACCGATGTGAAGGGCGTCGAGGTGGGCTACACGACGTTGATCCAGGGCGACGGCAAGCTGGTCGTGGGGAAGGGCCCGGTCCGGACCGGCGTCACGGCCATCTTGCCGCAGGGGAAGCACGCCCGCGGCCGGGTCTTCGCCGCCTGGTACAGCCTCAACGGCAACGGTGAGATGACCGGGACGACCTGGGTCGAGGAATCGGGGTGCCTGGGCACGCCGATCCTCATCACCAACACGCACAGCGTCGGCGTGGTCCGGGACGCGGTGCTCGCCTGGAACCTCCGCCGCGGCACACCGCAGGACTATTCCGGCGACCTCAGCCTCCCCGTCGTCGCGGAGACCTGGGACGGCTTCCTGAACGACATCAACGGCTTCCACGTGCGGCCGGAGCACGTCGTCGCGGCGCTCGAGGGCGCCGCCGCCGGCCGCATCGCCGAGGGGAACGTCGGCGGCGGGACGGGCATGATCGTCCACCGGTTCAAGGGCGGGACCGGGACCGCCTCGCGGGTCGTCGAGCCGGCGGAGGGCGGCTACACGGTGGGCGTGCTGGTGCAGGCCAACTACGGCCGCCGCGAGACCCTGCGGATCGCCGGCGTCCCCGTGGGCCAGGAGCTCACCGAGCTCATGCCCAAACGCGGCCAGCCCGACGCCGGCCAGGGCTCGATCATCGTCGTCGTCGCCACCGACGCGCCCCTGTTGCCCCACCAGCTCAAGCGGCTGGTCCGGCGCGTGCCGCTGGGCATCGCCGCCACCGGCGGCCGGGGCGAGAACAGCTCGGGCGACATCTTCCTCGCCTTCTCCACGGCCAACCCCGAGGTCGCCAGGACGACCGGCACGGCCCAGCTCACCATGCTCCCCAACGAGCGGATCAACCCCCTGCTCGGTGCCGTCGTCCAGGCGACCGAAGAGGCGATCGTCAACGCCATGGTCGCCGCCGAGACCATGACGGGGGTCGACGGCAATACCGTCTACGCCCTCCCCCACGACCGGCTGCGGGAGGTCTTGAAGAAATACAACAGGCTAGCGAAATGATCAGGATCAGACTCTCAATACGAGTCGGAGCTGAGGACCTCGCCGCCGCTGATCGTGCCCAGGGCGCGCCAGGTCACGCCGTTGATGGTGCTCTTGATGAAGCGGACGCTGCCGTCGGCCAGCAGGGCATTCACGCCGCCCGGGTGGTAGCTCCGCGCCGTGAGCGCTCCATAGAGGGGCTGGTTCCTGCTGATCAGCACGGTGAGGATGTCAAGGTCGGCGTGGCTGGTCGGGTTGAGGGCCGGCTTGTTGGGGGGGAAGGCGGTGGACATCCCGGTTTCCTGGGGGTTGCCATCGACCCAGGCGGTGTGCCCCTGGCCGGGGGGCACGGCGTGGCACGCGGCGACCGTGGTGTATTCCGATGCGACCGTCAGGGGGTCGGCATTCGGGGAGGGGAGCGGGGCCGTCGGCGAGCTGAGGTACGGCTCGGAGAACTGCCCGCCGACCTGGCAGAACGGGTTGAGGGCCTTGACGTCGGTGGCCAGCAAGGTCGCACTCGTGCCATCGGTGAACTCGGCGATCCGCCGGCTCAGGTTGGGACCGAAGACGCCACGGGTATTCGGGGGATTGTTGATGCCGGTGGAGGCCAGCGCGTTCCAGAGGAACCAGTCGCCCTCGTTGAAGCCGTAGCACGGCACCCGGGCACTGACGCCGGAGGGGAAGGGCGTCTCCCCCCCCATGTTCGGGTCACTCGGGCAGAGGAAGCAGGTCAGGGCCAGGCCCACGACCGTCGAGTTCTGGACCGTGCGGTGGGTGAAGGAAAAGTTGATCGAGTTGAACGCCACCCCCTGCTCCATCAAGGGCAAGATGCGGGCGTGGACGCTGAACCCATTGTAGGTGAAGGTCCCGTTGACGGTGCCGGCGATGTTCGAGGGAGGAAACGCTCCGGTGATCCCTTCGTAGTTGTGCAGCCCCAGGCCGATCTGCTTGAGGTTGTTGGTGCACTGGATGCGGCGGGCGGCCTCGCGGGCCGACTGCACCGCGGGCAAGAGCAAGGCGATCAGCACGCTGATGATGGCGATGACCACGAGCAGCTCGATCAGGGTGAAGCCAGAACGCGGACGTGGGACGGCCATGGGGACCTCAGATCAGGAATGGTGGGCCACGGGAGATTCCGCGGCGATTCTCTCGATTCGACTCAACTCGGCTCGGCTCGGCGCGATCGCGGGGCTCATTCCACCTCGAGGATTTGCCCCGTGAGCGAGACGCGGACTTCGCGGATCTTCCCGTCGGCGGCGTTTCGGCCGCGGAGCTCGTAGGAGTGCAGCGTCCCGCCACGTGCCAGGTTCTTCCAGGCTTCGTTGAGCTTGACGCCGGGGGGCAGCGCCTTGCGGGCGGCCTCGCGCACCGAGTCCGGCACCTGCTCGAAGGCGACCGCCTGCTTGGTCAGGCCCGGGGGCTGGTCGGCATCGCCACAGCCCCCGAGGATCACCACGGCCAGGGCCAGCCAGGGCGCCATCGGGATTCCTCGCGGAGCGAACCGGCGCGGGGAGGATGGCCCGCCGGCAGCACCGCGACGACCTGGCTCAATAGTCATCGGAGATGATCTCGCCGAAGTTGCGGGTGCTCAGCGCCGTGTACACCTTATAGTTCATCTCGTTCCGCAGGAAGCGCACGTGGCCGTCGCAGTAGAGGAAGAAGGAGCCCTTCCCATGGCGGCTGAGGAACTGATTGACGTCCCCGGCGGGGTCCCCGGGGCCGTGCCCTTCGCCGGTATGACCCAGGATCATCCCCGATCCGTCTTCCCGGACGCACGTCCCCGCGTCCGGCTCGTAGGGGTTGGGGGCGCAGGACCAGAGCGTCGCGCCGGGGACCGCGCCGGTCCAGGTCGCCATCCCCCGGCCCAGGTTCAAGTTCTCGGAGCGCTCACCCACGCAGAGGGTCTGGCTCATCCCATCGGTGATCGTCGACGGCGGCAGGAAGCTCCCCCGGAAGAAGACCCCCTCGCCGTTGACCCCCGGCTCGCTGATCCCGAAGACCCCGACGTAGTTGGACCCCGCCACGTCGCAGAGCGCGATCGAGGAGGAATACACCTGGCCCCCGTATAACCAGGTCTCCCCCTGGGTGGCCGTCCAGCGATGGGGCATGGTATCCGAGGGGCAGAAGAAGATGCTCAGGGGCATGAGCCGGGCCGTCGACATGTTCGGGCCCTGCATCGGCGACTCGAACAGGATGGAGTTGGAGAGCGGTTGTTGCTCCAGGTCCGGCAGGATCATGCTCGCCCATCCCCAGCCGGGCCCGAGCTCCTGCTCGAAGAGCGTGCTGTAGATCGACTGGTAGCCGGGCGGGAAGGCGCCGTGACGGTTGGCGTAGTTCGCCAGGGCCAGGCCGATCTGCTTGAGGTTGTTGGTGCAGGCGGACCGCCGCGCCTGCTCGCGCGCGGCCTGCACCGCCGGCAAGAGCAGCGCGATGAGCGTCCCGATGATGGCGATGACCACCAGGAGCTCGATCAAGGTAAAGCCCGGCCGGCGCAGGGTCGGCCGTCTCCGGCGGAGGCTGTCGCTGCCCATGGGGTTCGGCCTCTCCGAGAGTCATCAGCTCGAACGAGACATCTTCGGGAATCCTATCCGAGAGTCATGGGTCTTCGCAAGCATGGGTTTGTGAGCGCGGTCATTCCCCAGGCTCACCCCCCTGCCCTCCCGCGACCGCCCGCCCGCGGGAGGTGATCTCCTTCTCCCCCCGCGGGCCGGCCACGATCGCCGCTTAGTTGTGGTGCGGCTTCCTGTTCGACCGCAGCAGGTTCACGTGGACGTCTTGCAGGGCCAGATCGACCACGTGGGCATGGTGCGGCTCCGCCGCGGCCCCATGCGCCTTCGGCTTGATGGCATGCGCGGCCTTCCTCGTCACGTACGGGGCCGGCTTGTGGTGCACGACCGGCTTTTTATGCTCGGACGCCTTCTTCGTCACCTTCTTCTTCTTGAAGATATGCGGGCTTGTGCCGGGGAGACTGGTCGGCTGACTCGGCGAGGTGGAACCCGTGGAACCCGATGAACCGGATCCTGGAGTCGTGACGCCGCTGGTCGAGCCGCCGCTGCTCGTGCCACCGCCAGTGGCGGTGCCGCCGGTGGTGGTGCCGCCGGTGGTGGTGCCGCCACCAGTGGTGCCGCCACCAGTGGTGCCGCCACCAGTGGTGCCGCCGCCGGTGGTCGCGCCGCCGGTGGCCGTGCCGCCGCCGGTGGTCGTACCACCACTGGGGGGATCGCCGGCCGTTCGGTAGGACAGCGGCGAGGTCAACGGAACATCCCCCGACCTGCCGATGGTGGCGATGACCGTGCCATTGGACGTGAGGAACTGGCCGGTGCTGGGCCGGAAGACGACGGCCTGGGTTGTCCCGTTGCCGGCATAGTCGCCGGGGGCCGGGATGTCGCCCGGCTGGAACCCGGAGACGGTATACACGCCGCTGGGGCCGAGGATCGTGTACACGCCGGTCCTGGGGTCGAAGACGGCCGCTTCGGTGTGGCCGAAGATCGGCACGTTCTGGCCCTTCAGGGTCGAGTTGTTGTAATAGGTCAGGTTGTCGTAGCCCCCCGGGACCGGGACGAGGCTGCTGAGGTCCGGCGAGCTGCCCAGCCCCAGGTTGAAGGTCTCGAGCTGGTTGGTGACGGGATTGAGCACGTAGAACTCGCCGTTGCTGGGACGATAGACGGCCACCTCGTCGTAGCCCAGGCCGTCGTAATCCCCGGGGACCGGGATGTCACCGGCCACGCCCCAATCCACCGTGCGGTTGCCCGTGATGGCGCTGGCGATGGTCCAGATCTCCTGGTTCTGGGCGTTGACCGTCACGACGGCGGGCTCGTCCGGCCCGTTGGCATCGAAGTTCCCCACCACGGGGATGCTCAGGTTCGGGGTGCCCAGGACGAACGTCGAGATGCCGCGGCCCGATTCGTTGATCGCCCAGGTCGCGGTCGCGGGATCGTAGACGGCCAGGTCGGTGTAGCCATCGCCGTCGAAGTCGCCGGCCAGGGGGATCTCGCTGGACGTGCCCCATGAGGCGGGGTTGCCGTTGGGCCCGAACCAGGGCGGCGGCGCGGTGGTGCCCGAGTAGACCGTCTGGGTCTGCACGACAAACAGTCCCTGATTGATGGTGGTCGCCCGGCGGTACAGCGCCGCGTTGGAGTCGTTGCCGCCGTTGTAGTCCGCCGGGGTCGAGACAATCGCGATGGTCACCGGATTGCTCACGGTGGAGCTATTGCCGGCGGGATTGACGACCTTGACGTCCACCGTGATCTGGCCGTTGGTCAGGACATAGGGCAACTGGATCGAGAAGTTGCCCGAGGAATCGGCGGTCGCCGTGCTCTGGACCACGGAGCTGCCGACCTGGAAGAGCTCGACGGTATTGCCCGGACTGGTCGTGCCGATGAAGTGCGGCAGGCGGACGTCGGTGACGTTGTCCCCCACGATCCCCGAATCGTCGGCGGGGTTGAGGTGGAGGTTGGTCACCGCGGCCGGCGTCTGGTTGTTGATCTCGAACGTGACGGTGTTGCTCTGGACCGGCTCGCCGGGGATGTTGGGATACCTGGTGTAGTACGCCGTGACGTAAACCTGGAAGGTCCCCAGCTCCAGGTTATCGGGATTGGCGAACGGGAAGGTGAACGCGCCGCTGGAGTTGATGTCCGAGGCCGGCAGGACGAACGGCGTGCCGTAGGCGACGTAGCTGCCGTTGACCAGTTGGAACTCATAGACGGTGAGCGTGGTCCCGGGGCTGGCCGTGCCCAGGAACGGCGGCGTGGTCTGGTTGGTCACGGGGACGCCGTTGATCGTGCCCCTGACGGCGCTGGGCGAGATCTGCAGGTTCTGGGTGAAGCTCGGGGGCGTGGTGGGCGGCGGCTGGGGCAGGTTGCTGTCGTTGAGATCGAACGTGATCGTCACCTTGTTGCCCACGGAGCCGGCGTCGTCGGTGGCGTAGAGCTCGACCGTCTTGATCCCGTTGGTGGTGAAGGCGCTGGCCGGGTCGAACGGGACGGCGAAGTGGCCCACCGAGTTGGTCGAGTTGCCGGCTCCCGGGATCGGGACGGGCTGGGAGGGGTTGAAGCCGCCGATGACCTTGCCGTAGGTCGCGTCGCCCGGCGTCTCGTCGACGATCGAGATCCAGGTGGTATCGCCGAAGCCGGAGATCTCGCTCTGGCCGCTGAAGGTGATCGGACCGGTCACGATCGGATTGCCGCTGGAATCGGCCCCGGAGATGTTGGCCGTGCCGATGCTGACAGAGCTGGTGGGCCCTGTGGGACCGAAGACCAGGGGCCCCAGGTTGATGGCGTACTGACCCTGGCCGTAGGTCGTGGCCAGGAGCAGGTCGGGGTCCGGGGTGGCCGTGGGGTTGTTGGCGGAGAGCGTCTCGGAACCGCTGGCCGTCGCGTTGGCCGAGAGCGTCAGGGAGAGGTTCACCGTGTTGATGCTCTGGATCGTGGTCCCGGCCGGGATGCCGGTGCCGGTGACGAGCTCCCCGACGGCCAGTCCCTTGGTGGTGCTGATGCCGGTGACAGTGGCCGATCCGCTGGTCAGCGTGCCGGTGAAGACGAAGGCCTGGTACGGGCCGGCCAGGCTGGGCATGCCCGTGTTGACGTCGACATTGCCCAGCGAGACGTTCAGGTCGGTGACGGGGACATGGGGCAGATCGCCGCCCTGCGCCACGGCACCGAAGGTCGTGCTGGGGAAGAGGGTCCAGGTCTGGCCGTTGTCGAGCGATTGGTACACGCCCGAGCCGAGGCCCCCGGAATTTCCCACGCTGACGTACAGGACCGGGTGATAGCCCGCGCTGGGATTGGCCGGGTTGTCGGGGATGACGTACCGCCAGTCGGCCACGATGGCGGAAATGGCATTCTGCCCCTGATTCAGCTTGACCGCGTTGGGGTCGGTCGTGGGGTTGTAGGACTGACCGAAGATGGAATAGATCAGGTTATGGAGACTGCCGGTGATGTTGACCCAGGTCGGCGTGGGATTGCTCGCCGAGGGGATCGAGTTGGCGATGTAGAAGACACCGGTGGTGGTGACGGCATAGGCGTCGTGGCTGCCGCGGGTGGGGTCGGTGATGATGTCCTCGACGGGCGAGTGGTCCAGCCCGGTGGAGATGTTGATCCAGTTGTTGCTGGTGCCGGTCCCGCCGCCGTCCTGGGTGACGTAGATCTGGCCGGTCTGGGTGCCGACGTAAATGAAGTTGCCCAGGTTGCCGACGCCCTCGGGGGCGCTGGGGTCGGGCGCGCCGTAGGCCAGGGCGAGGCTGAAGCTGCCCGGGCTGCCGAAGTTCGACGCCGGGCCGATGTCGAACCAGTTCTGGCCCTGATCCGAGGTGGCGAAGATGTTGCCGGTGGACGAGCTGATCACCACGTCGCTGCTGTTGACCGGGTTGACCGCGAAGTTGGCGCCCCCCTTGAACGGCCACTGGGGATCGGGGGTCGGCAACCCGCCGCTGGCCTGGAGCAGGCCGTTGGTCTCGCCGATGTAGGCCGCACCATCCCCGCTGGCGCCGGCGGGGATCAACTGGAAGAAGTCGGTATAGTCGGTGAACTGCGGGCCGCAGCAGGGCCAGAAGTACTGGTAGGCCAGGCCCGAGCCCTGCTGGTCGGTCCCCACGCCCGCGGCATCGCCGCCGGGCCCGTTCCAGGTGATGTTGCCGGTGGTGAGGACATTGGGGGTCGAGACCGGCCCGCCGTTGTCCTGGGCGCTGCCGTAGAACAGGGCGCCGGCGACCTGGGCCGCCGCGCTGCTGGGCTGGACGGCGCCGTAGTAGAACTGGGTGATCTGGAGATTGCCGTTGCGGTTGATGCCCGCCTGGATATCCGAGCCGACCTGGTTCTCGAACGTCCCGTTGTCATCCAGCACGCTCCAGATCCCCTGGTCGTTGCCGAAGATGAGCCGGGGCAGACCCGTCACCGGGTCGACCATCGTGGTCACGGCGTGGTAGTCGGTCCCCGGCATGTCGAAGGGGATCCACTCGACGCCGTTGCCGTTGTTGGTGAAGCTGGAGTAGTTGGCGACGTCCAGCTCCGAGCCGATCGTAAACGGCGCATCGGGGTTGCGGATGAAGTTCAGATACGACGTCGTGGTCCCAAAGCTGCCCACGCCGAAGGGTTCGAACACCGGCGAGAACTGGTTGTTGTCCACCGTCGCCGGGCCGGTCGAGTTCAGGTCGAGCGCACCGTCGGTGTTGACGTCGGAGAAGGCGACCAGGGAGTGGGCATCCCAGAGGGTGGTGGTATCGACGCGGATCAGGCCGGTCTGGTTGCCGTCGCGGCTGCCGCCCAGGTAGACGATGCTGGGATCGGTCGGGTCGACGGCCAGGATCAGGTTGTAGTTGCCCTGGGGGAACTGGACCGAGCCGGTGATGCTGTAGTTGGGATTGCTGACGTTGTTGTTGGGGATGGCCTGGTCGGTCGGTCCGATCGGCGCCAGGGTGGGGATATGGATCTCGGTCCAGTTGGCGCCGAAGTCCTTGGTGACGAACAGGCCGACGAAGCTGCCATCGGGGCCGGCCACGGCCGCGTAGAGCCAGCCCTCGTAGATCGGGTCCTCGGCGGAGTTGCCGGTCGCGTTGGGGACGGCCAGGACGATCCGCCCCTCGGCGCCGTTGGGAGTGGGGCTGGCGGCCGGGTTGACGTTGGGCCGATTCACCGGGAAATTGTCGACGATCTCCGGGTTGCCGACGCCGCCGGCCATCAGGTTCCAGACCTGGCCCTGGTTGGGGCTCATCTCGACGCCCACGCCGCGGATGCCGGCGTAGACGACCTGGAGGTTGCCCTGGACGTTCGTGCCGGTGGTCGGGTCGAGGATCGTGCCGCTGTCGGGGTCCAGGACCACGGAGGTTGCCTGGCCGGGCAGCATGTTGACCCAGGTCTGGCCCGAGTTCTCGCTCCGCCAGATGCCGCCGGTGGGGCCGCTCATGGCCGCGTAGATGATGACTCCGCCATTGGGCGTGAGCGTGGGATCGACGGTAACCTGGTAAGCCGTGTCGCCGACGAAGGTGCGGTCGCGCGCCGTCGACTCGATCGGCAGCGGGTTGCCGCTGGCATCGACGTTGACGGAGCTGTCGTCGAGGGTCCAGGTCTGGCCGCCGTTGGTGGAGATCAAGAAGCCGACGCCCGGGGTGCCGGTGTTCCCCTCGCCGGTGGCGGCGATGATGATCGACTGGTTGGGGTCGTGGTTGCGGGCGAAGACCGTGATGCCGCCGATGTTGACCGCGTCGCTGGGGCCGAAGTCGGTCAGGGGGATCCAGGTCGGGCCCTCGGGGTTGGTCGTGAGGAAGTCGGTCGTCTTCCAGACGCCGCCGCTGGCGCCGGCGGCGTAAACGGTGTTGCCCGAGGGATCCGAGGGATCGATCGCCAGGCCGGTGACCCGGCCCGCGGCGCCCTGGGTCGAGCCCTCGGCGCCGGAGGAGCCGCCGGAGCCGATCGCCGACGGGCCGACCGGCGTCCAGGCCTGGGCCGACATGGCGTCGGCCTGGCCCAGGGTGAAGAGCCGGAAGCTGAGCGAGGCGTTGTCCATGCCCGGCACGCCCAGACCGGTCGTCGGCAACGGCTTCTCGAAGCTGAGCGTCCAGCCGGTGAAGGCGGTGCCGGAGCCGCCGGTCGTCGAGTTGTTCTGGATGGTCAGGACCCAGGTCCCCTGGACGTTCATCCCCGCGAAGGTGGACAGCGGCATCTGCGGGTCGAACGTGGCGAAGAACGGGGCGCGGCCCTCCTGGATCGGCGTCGGCGCGTTATCGTCGAAGACCGTGTTGGTGAAATTCGCGGTGTTGACGCCGCTGCCCACATTGCTGAACAAGGGGATCGTGGCCAGGAGATTGCCGCTGGCGTCGTAATGGGAGAGGGTGGCCGTCAGGGCGGGGTCGTTGGGGTAGGTGAGATTGACCTGGACCCGCAGGCCGCTGACGCCCGCGCTGGTCGAATCCCCCTGTACCATGAAGCTGTCGGGCACCGTGATCGTGGAGGTCACCATCCCCGGGGTCGTCCCGCTCGCGGCCGGGATCGGCTTGGGCAGGTCGCTGCTGGAGTAGTTGACGGGGGTCACCGGGCCGTTCTGGCTCTGGCCGCGGAGCACGTCCAGGCCCGCCTGCCCGACGGTGTCCATGGGGTCGCCGAACTGGTCGAGGATGTTCGGGCCGAGCTGGACCGTGTAGGTGCCGCTGAGCTCCTGCTGCGGGAAGCCGATGGTGAACTGGGTCGCCAACCCATTGGCCGGGCTCACCGGCGTCACGCTGATGACCGGCGTGATATTCAGCGACCAGCTATCGAGGGTCCCCGTGGCCCCCGTCTTGGAGTTGGAGATCTGCAGCGTCCAGACGCCGGGGATCCACGTACCGGCGGCGTTCCGGATGTCGACCGTGTGGCCGTCCAGGTTGGCGAGCGTGCCGGTGGGCTTGAAGGTCCCGGTGAACGGGGCCGTCCCCGTGGTGATCGAGTTCTCCGCCGCGTCGTCGAGGGTGGTATTGACGAAGTTGGCGCCGCTGGTGCCGCCGACATTGGAGAACAAGGGGACCTGCGTGCCGTCCGGGGCGATCAGCACGGCGCTGAGTGACGCATCGGACGAGAACGCGAGGCTGAGGTTGACCGTGATGTCGGCGATCTTGAACGTGCCCCCGTAGCTGGGGATGGTCAAGGGCGCCGAGAGGACCCCGGGGCCGGTCGTCGCCGCGGCGGGGATCGTCTGGCCGACGGCGGTCGGGGTGAAGGTCTGCGGGCCGGTGACCGGGCCGACCGGGCCCACGATCGAGAGGACCTGGCTGGGGGTGAACGTGCTGACCTGCATCGGCCGGTCGAACGTCACGGTGTACTGGCTGGTGGTGTCATTGACCAGCAGGTCGTCGCTGCTGGTGGAGAGCTGCCCCGAGGTGCCGACGGCCTGCGTGCCGGCAACCTGCGGCCCGGAGTAGATCAACGGCAGCGTGTTGGCATTGAACCCGAAGGGCGGACTGAGGATGCTGGCGGCGCCGTTGTAGGTGACCGTCTGCGAGTTCGGCGGGACCTGGGGCGCGGGGACGGCGTAGACGTCGCCCGGCGTGGTGTCCGTGACCGGGCCCGTCACGGCGTTCTGGTCGGGCGTGCCGTTGGCGTTCTGATCATCGGGGTCGTACGGGCGGAGCACGCCGTTGGGATACGACCAGATCGGCGCCGAGATGATCGTGCCATTGCCGTTGTCCGGCGCGACCAGGTAGCTGTACGTCCCGGTGTAGTTGGTGATGCCGCTGGCCGAGCCGTTGGACAGGTCATTGGGGTTGAAGAGGATCGTGTACTGGGTGGTCGGCGCCGTCCCACCGCCGGTCGGCGCGAAGCTGGTCACATCGAGCGACTTGAAGGGATGGCCGTTGGTGGTGTCGTGGTAGAAGACCTGGACGTCGGCGGCACTGACCGAGGACGGGCTGACCGGCCGGTCGAAGGTGACGGAGATGGCCACGTCCCCCGCGGCAAAGGTGGACTCCTGGCTGATCGGGACCGGCCCCATCGTGCTGGCGACGATCTGCGGCCCGGCGGGGATCACCATCGGCCGGTACCAGATGTTCAGCGGGAACGCGACGATGCCCGACCCGTTGTAGTAGGACCTGTTGAGGTTGCCAGCCCAGATCGGATAGAGATGGCCGCCGGAGACCGCCAGGCCCATCTGGTCGCCGTAGCCGAAGCCGCTGTCCCGCTGGCCATTGCCTCCCCCCTGGTTATCCCCCATCGGACCCATGACGTCGGTCTGACCCGTGATGGCGTCGATCGCGGTCTGCGAGGGGTTGGCGTAGGTCAACGGGGCGAAGTTCTGGCCGCCGTCGACGCTGTAGGTGATGTAGGTCGCGACCCGGGTATTGGCGGCGTCATTGCTGGCATCGCGCCACGAGAAGACAACGCTCCCCGTCGTCGGGTCGACGGCGACTTCCGGCTGGAACTGGGACCGACCAGTGGGCTGGTCGTCCGGGCTGAGATTGGTGTTCTCCTGGCTATTGCCGGTGACGATCGCCGCGTCGGCGGTGTTGACCTCCACGGGCGGACTCCACTGGTTCCGGCCGTCGTAGGGGTAATACGACATGAAGATGTCGGTGTTGCCGACCGGGTTGTAATTGTTCAACGGGTTCGCCAGGTCGAGCCAGCCGGTGAAGACGGCGTAGATCCGGCCGGCATAGGGACTGTTGCCCAGGGTGTTGTCGATGGCCATGGAGAGGCCGGGCCCGACCCCGTTGGGCGTGGCCGGCGTGGTGAAGGCGGAGTACGTGTCGGAGATCGCACCGCCGAGGGGATCGACGACCTCGCTCAGCCCGTTGACGTTGGCGACATCGGAGAGCGTGGTGGGCGTGCCGCGACTCATCCCCGTGGTGAACTGAAGGCTGAAGTACTGGAGGAAGCCGGGGGTCGATTCGGTGCGGAAATCGGTGATCTCCAGGGTCCAGGTCCCGTTGAGGTCGCCGTCGCGGGCGACCTGCTGTATGAATGAGTCCAGCGACCCGAGCTCGGGCCGGTAGTGGCCGACCGCCGGCGCGCTCACCCCATTGGTGCCGGTGGTGGTGGGGTCGAAGATGTCCCGGGTGGCGTTGTCGTCGAAGACCGTGCCGACGGCGATCCCGGGATTGGTGGTGCTCTCACCGAAGATCCCGAGATTGGCGCCGGAGATGCCGATGCCGTTGTTGGCGGTGCCGGCCGCATTGGTCTGGTTCACGAGCAGCGTGATGCTGGGCCCGTTGTTGGGAGCTTGCAGGACCAGATCGATATTGGTCATCGACGGGTGGACGATGTCCACCGTGACTGTCAGGCCGGTGATGTTCGACGGCAGGCCGCTGGTCGTGGCGGTGAAGGGGGTCGTGACCGGGGTGTCCACGCTGCCGGAAGGGGGGGCCAGGCCGGGGGCGATGGGCCCGGTCTGGCCGGGAACCCCGTACGAATCGCCCGCCGTGACGCTGTTCGTCACGATATTGGAAAACGGATGCGGCGAGGCCGTCGCCCCCGACCCAAAGTCCTCCCAGCCGACGGTGACCTGCCCGGAGCCGTTCTGCTGGTCGATCACCAGTTGCGGGTGCGAATCGTCCTGCGGCCCGATGTTGCCATTGGCCGGACCGGTATTGGCGATCGTCTCGCCGCTGAACGAGTTGGCCCCATCGGTCGACACGACCTCCCAGATCCGGTTGGGATTATAGGGGAGATCCACGTTGGTATTGGCCGGATGGATGTCCCCGCTGGCCCAGGCGACGTACACGTTGTTGGCATACGGGTCGTTGGGCACCCCGGCGGGCGGGTTGGGGTTGAGGGGGTTGTCGTTGGGGTACGTCCCCGAGTCGACGGCCAGGGCCGGGCTGTAGGCCGCGTCGGAGCTGCTGAGCCACTGGTAGACAATCGTCTCGTTCGCCGAGGCGAAGGGATATGGACCCTGCGGGTAGGGCGCAAAGTTCCCGCTTCTGGGGAAATTGACCGGGGCGAGCGTCCCACCGCTGAAGCTGAACTTGCTCAGGGTGATCGCGCCGTCGGTGGCGCCGCTGGTCTGCAACGCCACCACGTAGACGTTCCCCTGGCTGTCAAAGGCGACACTGGGATCGGTCACCTGGGTGTAGGCCGTCGGGGGCGTGCTGTCGATGGTGGCCGCGTCCAGGATCGGATCCATCGGGTTGAACGAGCTCCAGCTCAACCCGCCGTTGGTCGAATAGTCCCCCTCGATGATGGCCGTCGTCGGCGTGGGCTCGGGGGTGATGGACGACAGGTCGACTCCCCAGACCGCCACCACGTCCTGGGAGTTGTACGGGTTGACCACGACCGTCGGACTGATCGCATTGCCCTGCTTGGTCACATCCACGAAATTGGTCAACTGAACCGCCCCGCCGGTCGCCGTGGCCGCGCTGGTCGCCAGCAGCGTCCGTGACTCCATCCCCTCCAGGTCGATCCATCGCTGCCGCGCCGTCCGGGCTCGCTTCGACCAGGCATCAGGGCGAATCCGACCGTGGCGCCCCCGACCTCGGACATCCGACGCTCCCGTACGCATGACCATGTCTCCCTGTCGTGTTCGCCTGTTTGCGTCGCGAAGATTGCGGCGATTATGCCGTCTGGGCAGCCTGCGTGAAAAGAAAAGTCCAGGCAAGGCTCAAGGAATCGAGAAAACATGCAGGCTCAACCCGCCGGTGTCAAATTTCTCGACGGCCGACTCGCGGTTTTCACCCAGCTCGTTTTTCCCGCGTTTCTCGACGATCCGGCTCCGCCTGCCTGACCCCTCCAATTCCAACCACAAATCATGGCTGCCTGCATAATTCCGTGTCATCATCCACACTCGCCCACAATCGTGTCAAGGGGCTGGTCCGGAAAATTTTCGGATTTCCGCGGTTTGATCCGAATTCTCTCGTTTTTGCGGCGAATGTGGGCCAGGCCGGGGCTGGAGTACCGGCGGCATTGCAGGGAAACCGGCGGGCAACTTGTTGTCACTTCGCCGACGGGCAGCGCACGGTGTCTGGGCGATCGGCGGCTGGCACCGCGAGTCGCCCCCCTGCCCTCTTCGGCGCAGGCGCGTCGATGGCTCCTCGAACCGGGGCCGCGAGGAGCAACCGGCAACCAAGTCTCCCTGGCTCCAATGTTCCAAGTCGCTATGGTATCAAGGGACCAGGCCGGAATGACACTAGTAAGACCTGGAATTTTCACTTTTTATGGCGTCGATGATTCCTTGGGAAGTCGGTGCCTTGGCCGATGGATCGCTCGATCCCAAGGCATCAAGGTCCATCGCGACCAAGGGACCAAGGCGGAGCCGCCACCTGGTTCTTCATGACATCTGGGAATCAAGGAACCCGAGGGACCATCATCACCCAGGATCCAAGTCTCATGGGCACTGCCAGCACCTGGGAACCCAGCACCTCAAGGGACCATCCTGACCCAGGTGCCCAGCTCCCTGGGTCCCTCGAACAGATGGGAGCCAAGCTCGCCAAGGCTTCCTCACGACCAAGGGTCCAAGGTCCATTGGTTTCAGTTTACCTTGGGATCAAGTCTGACGAGGGATCGAGGCATCGAGCCGTCGGGGCCACCTTGGTGATCGAGGCGGCGCCAGCAGCTTGGATCCCAGGGACCAAGGGACAGCAGGCGCGTTGCCGGCCTTGGAGGGCCAGGTCACTGGTTGAGCCAGTTCCTTGCAGCACATGGCTGCCATGGGACCAAGGGACCCAGCTCGATGAGAGACCAATTCCGACCAGGGACCCATTTCGTCGAGGAAGCCGAGGCGGCAAGGTCCCAGCAGGAGCTTGGCGTCACAGGGACCTTGGTCCCTGGGTACCGCGGGCGAATGGGTTGCCGGGGACCTGGGCAGCTTGGTCCCTGGGTCCCTGCGGGAGCTTGGTCGTCAGCACAACAATTCACCTTGGCATCCAGGTATCCCGGGAAATTGGCGGTAGAGGGATCAAGGAGCCTGGGTGATCGATGCGGCATGGTCGCGAGCCATCCAGGTGCTCGATGGGCCATGGCCCCAGGGGTTCGAGGGACCAATCTCCGTGGTTTCCCAGTTCCCAGTTCCCAGTTGTCAGCCAGGAACCATGGTCCCTGGGAACCAAGGGACCCATCGGTCAAGTCTTCAGGGAATCTCGGCGGCATGGCGGCTGGGTTCCGGGGGACCTGGGGACCAAGGGACCTTGCCACCGAGAGGACTTGGTGCCCAGGCCGCTGGGGACCAAGGGACCTCGCCACCGAGAGGACTTGGTCCCGGGGCGCCTGGGGACCAAGGGACGTCGTTGCCGTGCGGACTTGGTTCCCGGGCATGATGGGACCGAGAGACCTTGGCGGCAAGGAAACGACTCATCGAGGAACCAGGGTCGGTCCGATAACACTGGTGCAATCCCGGGTTTGGAGCCGACTGGGGCGGCCCGCCCAGGGGCGGGGAAGGGGGGTGCTCGTGCGCAGCGTCGCGGTGACCAATGCCAAGGGAGGCGTGGGCAAGAGCACGACGGCGATCAACCTGGCGGCCGCGCTGGTGGAGCTGGACCGTCGCGTGCTCCTGATCGACGCCGACCCCTCCGGCAATGCCGCGCTGGGGTTCTTTCCCCGGGGTTCGCCGGCGGTCGGGCTGGCCGACGCGCTGCTGGATAACCTCCGGCTCGAGGAGGTCGCGGTGGCGACGGCCTCGCCGGGGCTGGACCTGGTGCCGCCGGGCGACCGGCTCAGCCTCTGCTCGGAGCAGATGGGCAGCGCGCAGGGCCTGGGCCAGGGGCGCGAGTTCCGCATCCGCCGGTTGCTCAAGGGGCTCTCCGGCTACGACCTCGTGGTGGTCGACACCAGCCCGGTCCTGACCCCCTTGAACGTGGCGATCCTGTACGCGGTCGCCGAGATCCTGATCCCGATCGATCCCTGCGTCGCGGCGCTGGCCGGCGTCCGCGCGCTGGAGGACCTGGTGCGAACCGTCAGCGAGTTCCGCCTGGAGTTTACCGACGCCGGGCCGCTGACCATTGCCGGCGTGCTGATCACCCGGGCGGACCGGACGCTGGTCTCCAAGCAGATCGAGTCGGAGGTCCGGGCCTATTTCGGGCCGCTGGTCTATGACCGCGTGATCCCGGCCTCGGTGAAGTTCCGGGAGGCCTATGCGCGGGGGACCCCGCTGATCGACTACGACCGCTTCGGCGCGGGTGCCGAAGGCTACCGCGCGGCGGCCCGGGCTTACCTCCATGGCCACCGGGAGCCGCTCGTCGCCGCACCGCCGGCCGACGAGGGTCCGCCCGATGAGCCGCCGGCCGACGACCCGGCGGCCGTCGAGAACCAGCCGTTCCTCAAGGCATCCTGACCTCGAAGGACCAGAGCATGAGCAGTGCGATGCGACGTGGCGGGATTCCGGGTCCGGAGAGCCGGACCGGCCTGACCCGGCCGAGCATGACCGAAGCCGAGTTCGAGCGCCGGCTCGGCGCCCAGGCCCCGGCGGTCGCGGCCGAACCCGCGGCCGCGACTGCCGCCGGGCCTGAGCCCGTCGAGGCCGGCGCCCCCACCGAGCTCGAGCTGGCGCCCCGCGCCGCCGCGGCCGTTTCCTCCCGGCCGCGCGCGGCGCGGGTCAAGCTGGCCAAGCCCAAGCGGGTCCAGCGGATGTTCGCCATCGAGGAAGACCTCGACAAGAAGCTCTGGCTCTATGCCATCCACCTGGGCAAGGACCGCTCCGAAGTCGTCAACGACTTGCTCCGCCCGATTGTCGCCTCGATGGTCCTCTATGACTCCCGCGATCGCCGCGGCCGCAACGCCGAGCCAACGGCGGAGGAATCTTCGTAGGTCGGGCTTTAGCCTGACAGAATGAATCGGAATGTCAGGCTAAAGCCTGACCTACGATTCCGACGAGAAAAGCAGTCGTTGTCCGGTCGCTGTCCCGGCCGCGGCGCTGTTCATCCGGGCTTCGAGGGCGGCCAGGTAGAGGGGCTCCAGCACGTTCTTCCAGCGGCCCAGGCTGGGGTTCTCGGCCTTGACGGCGGCCCGGATGGCCTCGCGCTCGGCTTCGGGCAATTTCTCCCAGGCGGCGCGGAGCCTGGCCTCACGGGCCTGGTCGCGCTGGTCCTGGGCCTGGCGCTGGGCCTGCTGCGCCGCCGCCAGCCGCTTGGCCTTCTCGGCCGCCGGCTTGGCCAGGGCCTGGGTCTGATAATCCACGGGGGCCTGGTAATCCGATCGGATCGAGGCCACCAGGTAGCCGGCCGGGTTCTTGCCGATGCGGCGATCCTCATTGCGCAACAGCCAGTCGAAGACCTCGAGCTTGGTGCGGATCCGCCCGGGTGGGTGGGTCTCGACCAGCTCCTGGGCCGTCCGGGCGGTCACCCCCCGCGCCTTGAGGGCCTCCACCAGCTCGCTGGGCTGCTGCTCCTGCCGGGCGGCGGGATCCTGGGCCTCGGCCGTGGCGCTGCGGCCGCGGATGAAGATGATCTTCCAGCAACCGCGCTTGACGTACGAATAGCGCTCCTCCGGACCCAGGGGCTCCAGGAACCCGAGCTGCTCCAATTCCTCCAGGGCCGGCTTGAGCCGCCGCTTCAATTCGGTCGGCGCATAGGAGCGGCTCAAGCCGATGTGCTCGCAGGCCAGGGACCGCAGGTCGAAGTCCAACCGCGAGCGGCGGTAGAACCGCTTGTCCAGGAAGCGATACATCCGCTTGGTCGTCGGCAGCCTCAGCTTGAGGTAGAACTCCAGGTCGAGCTGCTTGAGGTTGCCGCTCTGGAAACTCTGGAAGATCACCTCGTTCCAGCGGAAGCTCGACAAGGGCAGGGGGGGCTTGTCGGCTTTGGAGCCGCCCCGCTCCCCCTTGCCCGACTTGCCCGACCGGGCCGAACCCCGCCACCGCTCCCGGTCGTAGAGCGTGACGTTGTCCAGCACGTGAAACTGCTCGTCGACCCAGCTCTTGGCCACATTGTCCCACCAGGCGTTCTCGTACATCAGCACCACGCCCACCCAGCGATGCAGCGCCTCCTCGATCCGCCGGTAGCTCTGACCGCTCTGCGGCCAGCCCAGCAGCTCGATCAGCTCGTAGCGCGAGAACTGCACCCGGGCGTCGGTGAAGTTGCTCCGCCGCTTGGTCAACTGGATCAGCCCGACCAGCACCTCATCATCGAGCGAGGTGGGCAGCCCGTGCTTGTGCGTACCCAGGATCGTCAGCCGGCGGATGATCGGCGCGTTGTCGCGCCGCTCGAGCTGATCCTCGAAGACCATCGTCGTCTGGCCGTCGGGGATGCGATCGGTCAGGGCGGCGATCGGAAACTCCGCCAGGTTGAGCTCATCCTTCCAGCCCGCATCGGCCGCAGAAGTCCCTTCGTCGTTCTGCTGGTCAAACTCGCCGGTCTCCTCCAGCGGCAGGTCCCACTCGTCCATCCGCTTGCCCCCTCCGCGCGCTGAGATCTCGATGGTCGGGTCGCATGGCTGATGGCCTCCTCTGCCCCCGTCGGTTGGGTCCGTCGTCCGTCTTTCTGGTCGAGAACTTCCAAAAACAACAACAAAACGGCGTCGGCCGTGTTGTTGTCTTTTAGTCTTAACAAGAGTCTATAACAAATTCTCCGCGCCGCAAGGGGTTAGAAAACAATAACTTACAGACTCTAACTATGTCCGGTTAATCGGTAG
>JAJPJC010000137.1 GCA_021324445.1 Isosphaeraceae bacterium | reverse complement strand
GCCCCGCCCCAGCTACGCTGTGGGCCCGGCCCCTTCGGGGCAAGAAACCGGCCGCGCCCCAATACCACGTCTCACCTCCACTTTCCCCATCGCGTGCACTTATTTAGAATTTCCCGAACCCTCCGAGCAATCCCTTCATCGATCACGCCGATGGATCGGACCAGCGTCCACGGAAAGGAGCCATGGACAAGGAATTCAGCTTGCTTGGCATCCTTGATCGCGGCGTCCCGAAAGCTCACCGACCTTGGTCCCGGGATGGCAGGGGACGGCCAGCTCAGTCAGGCGCCTCGGTTTGATCTCAGGGATTCCGATCGCGGCGGCTGGCCCACCGCGCCGGTGCATCTCCGCATCCGACCAGATACAATTGCTGGCCAGGATGCCCGCCAGGTTCTTCCCATGCGTGATGTGATAAATCTTCGGCCGAGCCGGTGGCTGGCTCATGAGTCACCCTCGTCGCCGTGGACAACGCGGAATACCTCAAGCTTTGCGAAGTTTGGACCGATGTCCTGCGCTAGCGTCCCGCGGCCGTCCTTGCTGTCAGCATCCGTTGCTGAGCACCTCCTGCACCGCTCGCGTGAGCACGCAGAGCTCCTCTTCCTCGATGACCAGCGGCGGCATGAGGTAGACAACGTCCTGGAATGGCCGGACCCAGACGCCCTGCTCGACGAACCGGGGCCGCAAGGCGTGGACGTCGACATCCTCTGCGAGCTGCACGACGCCGATCGCGCCCTGGACGCGGACGTCGACAACACCGGGCAAGGCGCGACAGGGCTCCAGCCCGGCGCGCAGGCCGGTCGCGATCGCCCGGACCTGGCACTCTCTCGGCTCGTGCTCGAAGAGGTCGAGTGAGGCGTTGGCCGCGGCACAGGCCAGCGGGTTGGCCATGAAGGTCGGGCCGTGCATCAGGGCTGCGTCCCAGTCGTCGCTCAAGAAGGCCGCAAAGATCTCGTCCCGGGCGAGGGTCGCCCCCATCGTGATCGTGCCGCCGGTCAGCGCTTTTCCCAGGCAGAGGATGTCGGGTTCGACTCCCGCCGCGTCGCAGGCGAAGCGATGGCCCGTGCGCCAGAAGCCGGTCGCGATCTCGTCGGCGACGAACAGGACGTCGTGCTTCCGGGCCATCGCGTGCAGGGCGGCCAGGACCTCGGGCGAGTGGAAGCGCATCCCGCCCGCGCCCTGGACCAGCGGCTCGATGATCATCGCGGCCAGCTCCGGTGCCTTCTGCGCCAGCAGGGCATCAAGCCGGGCCAGCGAGGGTTCGTCGGTGGGAATCTCGACGACCTCGTGCCGGGCCAGGACATGGCGGAACGCCCGGTGCATCGAGCGCTCGGGATCGGAGACCGACATCGCGCCGAAGGTGTCGCCGTGATAGCCGTTGGTGAAGCAGAGGAAGCGGGTCTTCTCGGGCCGGCCGGTGTTGAGCCAGTATTGCAGCGCGATCTTGAGCGCCACCTCGACGGCGATCGACCCCGAATCCGTGAAGAAGACCCGGGACAGTCCCCTTGGTGCGATCGCCGACAGCCGCTCGGCCAGCACGAAGGCCGGCTCATGGGCCAACCCGCCGAACATCACGTGCGGCATGGTCGCGAGCTGCCGGCCCACTGCCTCCTGGATATGCGGATGGTTGTACCCGTGGCAGACGCTCCACCACGACGCGATGCCGTCGATCAGCTCCCGGCCGTCGGCCAGGACGATCCGACAGCCTTGAGTCCGGATCACGGGAAGTGGGGGCGGAGCGACCCGCATCTGGCAGTACGGGAGCCAGACGTGCGGCCAGCCCGCCTCGTACCACGACGGTCGCGATGAGCGGGGCAGGGGGGGCACGGGACGATCGGTCACCCGGGTCAAGCGCGGCGCCTGACGCCGCTTTTCCTCGTGACTGCCGGCGAGCCTCGGCAGGGCGATCACTGGTACGTCATCGCCGGCGAAGGGTTCGAGGCTCTCGACCGTCTCGGCGAGCCCGATGCTCTCCTCCGACTCGGAAACGATGATGGCCTGTATCGGCGTGTCGGTCTCACCGAGGGCACGCAACGCCGTGAGCGTGTGGCTGAGGGCTCCTAAGTACGTGCCGGTGACCAGGATCACCGGATAGCCGAGGGCGATGATCAGGTCGAGGAAGGTTTGCGTCTGGTCGATCGGCGTCATGACGCCCCCCGCGCCTTCGACCAGAAGGAGATCGCCGGCTTCGCGTTCCCGCGCCCGGCAAAAGGCGACCACGTCCTCCAGGGCGATCGCTCGCCCCTGCCGCCGGGCGGCGAGGTGGGGTGACAGGGGCGCCGCGAACCGCCAGGGCGCGATCGCCGCCATGGCCTCCGGGGTCGGCAAGCTCCTCAGGCTGTGCAGGATCAGCGCGGGATCGCTGTGCGGATCCTCGTCCGAGAAGCCCGACACGATCGGCTTGAGGGCCGAGACGGTCCGGCCCAGGCGGCGGAGCTGTTGGCAGAGGATCGTCGTGACCAGCGTCTTGCCGACGCCCGTCCCCACCCCGGTGATGAAGAAACTAGGCATAACCCTGCTCCTTCAGGAGCGCCGCGGCCCGCTCGATCGGCTCGGGCTCGTGCAGGGCCGAGAAGGTGAACCGCAGCCGTGCCGTACCCGGCGGGACGCTGGGCGGGCGGATGGCGACGACGAGCAGGCCATGCCGCTCCAGCATCGCCGAGGCCGCGAGGGCTCGCTCCGCCTCGCCCACGATCACCGGGACGATCGGACTGGCGGCCGGCGGGCGGCCCAGCGCGGTGGTGAAGCGCCGGGCGTGCTCCAGCGGTTTCTGCCTCAGCTCGGGATCGGCCCGGATGATCCGCAGCGCGGCCGTCGCCGCGGCGACGCTTGCGGGGGGAAGGCCCGTCGCGAACAGCAGGCTCCGCGCGCGATTGTCCAGCCAGGCGATCAGCTCGGAGGAGCCGCAGACGTAGCCCCCGTAGCTGCCCACTGCCTTCGAGAGTGTCCCCATCTGGACATCGGCCGCGATGGCGGGGCAGGTCCCCAGCCCGTGCGCGTCGTCGGTCATCAGCCAGGCATCCCAGGCGCGGGCCGGGCCCATCAAGTCCTCGACCGGCCCACGATCGCCGTCCATGCTGAAGACCGTCTCGGTCAGGATCAGGCACCGCTCGAACCGCGCGCGGTGTTCCTCAAGGAGCTCCCGGCAATGCTCGAGGTCGTTGTGAGCGAACCGCAACAGGGTCGCGCCCGAGAGCCGTGCCCCATCGTACATACAGGCATGACAGAGCCGGTCCGCGAGGACCAGGTCGTTCTTGCCAACCAGGGCCGGGATGACTCCGAGATTGGCCAGGTAACCGCTACCAAAGACGCGCGCAGCCTCAGTCCCCTTGAGCTCGGCCAGCAAGCGTTCCAGCTCGGCATACAGGGGATGGCTGCCCGTGACGAGGCGGGACGCCGCCGCACCGGTGCCGTAACGCTCCAGCGCCGCGCGCGCCGCGGCGATGACCTCGGGGTGATGGGTCAGGCCCAGGTAGTCGTTGCAACTGAACGACACGTAGTCCTGCCCTCCCCGCCGAACGCGCGTCCTGCCCAGCCGCTCGGTTTCCCTCACGGTGCGGGTCAGCGATTGCTGCGCGGTCCGCGCGAGCTGCCCGCGGGCGAAGTCGCGGAGCGACGGCATGGGTTGACATCCTCCGGCGAAATGCGTTTATTGCTCCTTACGGGGCTCCTGAGCGACCGAAGCCGACTTCCAGAGCCTGCATCCCAATTCCAGAGAATCTAAATATGATTATCTGGAATCTGGAATCCGGAATCTGGAATCCGGAATCTGGAATCGGGAACCTGGAATCCGGCATCGGTCTCAGCGCCCGAAGTCAATGTAGATGAGAAACCCGATGGTTTTCAACGCCGAATCGCCCAGGGTCGGAACCGACGGCAGGACCATTCGCCACGACTGGACGACGGAGGAGGTGCTGGCGCTCTACCAGCTCCCGTTCAACGACCTCCTCTACCGGGCGCAGGCGACCCACCGAGCGCATTTCGACGCCAACGAAGTCCAGATCTCCACGTTGCTCTCGATCAAGACCGGCGGTTGTCCGGAGGATTGCGCCTATTGCCCGCAGAGCGCCCATTTCACGACCGGGGTGAAGTCGGACAAGCTGATGGCGAAGGAGTCCGTGCTGGCCGAGGCGGCACGGGCGCGCGCGGCCGGCGCGTCGCGGTTCTGCATGGGTGCGGCCTGGCGTGCCCCTCGGGACCGGGATGTCGAGGACGTCGCGGAGATCATCCGCGGCGTGAAGGCCCTGGGGTTGGAGACCTGCGCGACGCTCGGCATGCTCACACGGCCGCAGGCCCAGCGCCTCAAGGAGGCGGGGCTCGATTATTACAATCACAACCTGGATACCTCCGAGTCGTATTACGGGCGGATCATCAGCACCCGGACCTATCAAGACCGGCTCGAGACGCTCGACCATGTCCGCGCCGCGGGGATGCGCGTCTGCTGCGGCGGCATCCTCGGCATGGGGGAATCGCGCGACGATCGCGCCGCGATGCTGCGGACCCTGGCCAACCTCCCGGAACACCCCGAGAGCGTACCGATCAACATGCTGGTCCGTGTGGAGGGGACCCCGCTGGCGGACGCGGAGCCGGTCGATCCGCTCGAGTTCGTCCGGACGATCGCGGTGGCTCGAATTTTGATGCCGGCCTCGGTCGTGCGGCTCTCGGCCGGCCGCGAGGCGATGAGCGACGAGCTCCAGGCGCTCTGCTTCCTCGCCGGCGCCAACTCGATCTTCTACGGCGAGAAGCTCCTGACGACGCCCAACCCGGCCATGCACGCCGACCGGCAGCTCTTCGACCGGCTCGGCTTGCGGCCGATGATGCCGAGCCGGGAAGAGTGCCACGCCGAGAATCTCCGAGATTGACCGACCCTGCGTGTGCAAGCGAAGAAGTGCACGAGGAAGTCACAGCAAAAGGAGATTCTCCACCCAAATCCGCTCGCGACCCCGGGAGTCGAGTGCATGCATCACCCGTCCGCTTCGACAAATCCCGATGTCCGTGATAGGTTGGAAAGGGAAGGAGTCACCTCATCATGACCATTAATTTACCTGAAGAACTCGAACGCTTCGTGCACGACCAGGTCAGCGCGGGACGTTATCTTTCCGAAGACGACGTGGTCCGGGACGCCTTGGAGCGGCTCCGCAGGCTCGCGCCTCCTCCGCTGCCCGGGACGGGCCTCGGTTCGATCGGAGCCATGCGGGATGGGGCTGACGAGCTCGATGAAATTGTTGAGCACGCCATGAAGCTGCGCCGGGAAGAGCCATGGAGGCCGGTGCCCGGTGAATAAGGTCCTTCTCGATACCGACATCTATTCGGAGGTGCTCAAGGCCATCGACCCCACCGTCGCCCAGAATGCCGCGACGTATCGGCTACAGCATGGCTTTCTCACCCTGTCGGTGGTCACCCTGATGGAGATCGTCCGGGGATATCAGAGGAAGCGGAGCGCACGCCGGCTGCAAGCCTTCCTCCACGCCGTTGCCTGGGAGGAAGTGCTTGATTTCGACCGATCCGCCGCCGAGCTGGCAGGCCGCATCGCCGGCGAGCTCGAGTACGTCGGGCGGCCCATCGGCAACGCTGATTCGATGATCGCGGCGATCGCCCTGGATCACGGCCTGGAGCGGGCAACCGGCAACACCGCGCACTTCCAGCATGTCCAGCAACTCGGCTACCCGTTGACGCTGGTGAATTGGCGAGTCTGATACGAAGCCGCGAGAGTTAGACCATGCCATACTTCCGCAGCTTCTGGCGGAGCGTCGCGCGGTGGATGCCAAGGATCTCGGCGGCGGCCGCGCGGTTGTGCCGGCAGTGCTCCAGCACGGCATCGAGCAGGGGCGGCTCGATCAGCTCGAGGACGCGTTGATAGAGCGAGCTCGCGCCGGTGTCGGCGGGAGGGTGGGCGAGCTGCTGCCGCGCCCACTCGGCCAGCCGGTCGGAGAGGTCGGAGCCGCCGCGGCGCGGTGGCATGCCGCCCGGCACCGTGGCCGGCGGGAGGTGCTCGGGCGCGAGGGCCTGGCCGCGGGCCACGATGGCCGCGTGCTCGATCGCGTTGCGCAGCTCGCGGACGTTGCCGGTCCAGGGACGCTCCCGAAGGGCGGCGAGGAACGCCGGCTTGAGCCGGGTGTCGGCCATGCCGGGAAGGCGGGCCTGTCGGAGAAAATGCTCGGCCAGGGCGGGGATGTCGTCGAGGCGATCGCGAAGCGGAGGCAGGTGGATCGGGAAGACGCTGAGGCGGAAATACAGGTCCTCGCGGAATCGGCCGGCGGTCATCAGCTCGCCCAGGGGCCGATGGGTCGCCGCGAGGACCCGGATGTCGGTCGGCCGGGGACGGGAGTCGCCGACCGGCGTGAAGGCGCGGTGTTCGATGACGCGCAGGAGTTTGACCTGGAGGTCGGGAGAGAGGTCCCCCAGCTCGTCGAGCAACAAGGTCCCGCCGGCCGCCAGCTCGAGCAGGCCCGGCCGGTCCTGGTTCGCCCCGGTGAACGAGCCCTTCAGGTGGCCGAAGAGCTCGCGCTCCACCAGCGTCGGGCTGAGCGCGGCCAGGTTCACCGGCACGAAGGGACCGGGCCACCGCGGGCTATGCCGGTGGATCGCTCGGGCGACCAGCTCCTTGCCCGTGCCGCTCTCGCCGGTGATCAGCACGGGTACCTCCGCCGCGGCCACCAGCGCGATCCTCTTGAACAAGTCTTGCATGGCGGGAGAGCGGCCGATGAGCGTCTCGGGATCCAGCGCGGCCGTCACGGCGCCCGGGGCCGGGCCGTCCGCTCCCCGGCTCTCGAGCGCCCGGGTCACCACGCTGGTCGCCTGGTCGAGATCGAAGGGCTTGACCAGGTAATCGAACGCACCCCCCTCCATCGCGCGGACGGCCGTCTCCAGGTTGCCGAAGGCCGTGATCACGATGATCGGCGCGGAGCCGATTCGCTCGCGGAACGCGCCGAGTGCGGTCAGTCCATCGATGCCCGGGAGGCGGACATCCAGGACGACGGCGTCGAGCGGCCCGCCCGCGGCGATCTTCAAGCCCTCCTCGACCGACGCGGCGACCTCGACGTGATGCCCCTCGTCGCCCAGCGACTCGCGGAACGCCCAGCAGATGCTCGCCTCATCGTCGACCACCAGAATCCGGCTCATGCGGCCCCCCGCGGCGACTCGGCCCGATACGGCAAGGTGAGGCGGAAGCACGTCTCTCCGTCGGCACGGCTCCAGGTGAGCCGCCCGCCGTGGTCGGCCGCCACGCGTTGCGCCAGGGCCAGGCCCAGGCCGACCCCCTCGGGCTTGCTCGTGACAAACGCCTCGCACAGCGAATCGGCCAGCTCGGGCGGCGGCCCCGCGCCGCTGTCGACCACATCGACAACGACGTCGTCGCCGACCACCCTCGCCTCCAGCCGCACCGTCCCGCCCGGTCCCGCCGCCTCGATCGCATTCAACGTCAGGTTCAAGAGTGCGGCCCGCACGCCCGCGGGATCGACCACGACTTCCAGGGGCTCACGGCCCTTGCGGTGAGCCAGGCCGACCCGGGCATGCTGGCACGCCGGGTCGACCAGGAAGGTGACCTCCGCCAGGATCGCTTCGAGGTCGCAGGTCTCCACCGGGCGCCGCTCGATCCGCCCGAGCGAGAGCAACCCCTTGACCTGCTCCTCCGTCATCGCCAGTTGCCGCACGGCGACGCTCAGGCTCTGGTCGCCGGCCGGCGCGGGATGCCGGCGGGCGTGGAGCTGCACGCTCATCCGCGCGCCCGTCAGCGCATTCCGCAGTTGATGGGCCAGTCCGGCGGCGAACTGGGCCAGCAGCCGGGACCGCTCGGTCTCGCGGATCGTCCGCTGCATCTCGCGAAGCTGGACGCACAGGTGATTGATCGACCGCGAGAGGTCCGCGACCTCGTCCAGGTGCCCGGCCGGGGCCAGCTCGCGGAAGTCACCGTCGACGATCCGCGCCACCTGGCCCTGCACCCGGCGGATCCGCGCCGCGATGCGGTGCGCGACCCAGCTTGTCACCAGGATCATCATGCCGAGCGAGCCGGCGCCCAGCATCAGGGGCGGCAGCGCGGCCTCCCACCGCGCCTGCCGCCAGCTGGTCTCGGGGTAGAGGACCAGGAGCGACGCGCCCCGGGGCCCGGCCGTGGATCGCAGCGACGCCACGAGATAACGCGTACCGTCGATCGTGGCTTCAGGATTCCCGCCCAGGACATCGACGTGGACCAGATTCGGGAGCGAGCGAAGGTCCCGCGGCAGCACGGCCAGGCTCGCCAGGCTGCTCGCCGTCACACGCCCATCCTCCGCGTACGCGGCGAAGTGGGCACCCGAGAGGCCGCGCATCCGCACCAGAACACCCGAGGTGTAAGGGAACCGCGCATCGCCGAGGGCGTCAATCAGTCCATTGAGCCGGTCGACGATCTGCCGTTCGCTCCGGCGAGCGGCGAGCGTTGCCGTGGCGATCGCGATTGCCGCCACCGCCATGGCCTGGATAGCGATCAAGGGGATCAGGATCTGGCTGCGGATCGACCACCGCATCGGCTTCACCGGCCCCGCCGACGGAGCCCCTCGAGTCTCCTCGTGCCATGACTTCTTTCGACACTCCTGGGCGATCACCACCTTCGGACCACCCGTCGCACCGCCGAGAGGGAGGGGACGGATTCACCGCGGAGACCGCCGAGACCGCAGAGGAAAACGCCGAGGAGAAGACCGAGAGCGCATCGGGCTTCCGTCCCCCGGTCCCTGCCGACCCGCTTTCCTGGCTCTGTCCCCATCTCCGCGGTCTCTGCGGTGAAACTCGGGTCTCCCTCTCGACCGTCTCTGCGGTCAGGCCCGTGGTACCACGGTGGGGATCGCCGAGACGTGTCCTTCTTTCCTTTCCATCAAACCGTCTTTGCCGTCCGGGCCGCAAGGGCTGGTGGCGCCGGCGACCAGACCACTCTCCACCGTGGCCAAGGAATCACCGCGCACGGCCAAGGAATGGCCGCCACCGGATCGAAGCGGCACCAGGCCGCGTTCCGCAACCTGGCTTCCAGAAACCGTTTGCTGGGATGACGCTCGACGGCATGTCACTTGCCAGATGTCGGCGATCCCGTGGGAAACCGGGTCCATGATCCCTCCGCAACGGAGAGCACCAGTCATGCAGCGATCCGCCGAGCGTCCGCCGAAGAGAGCCTGGGGTTTCACGCTCATCGAGTTGCTGGTGGTGATCGCCATCATCGCGGTCTTGATCGCGCTCTTGCTGCCGGCAGTGCAGGCGGCGCGCGAGGCGGCGCGGCGGATCCAGTGCACCAACAATCTCAAGCAGCTCGGGCTCGGCCTGCACAACTACGAGAGTACGAACGGGGTGTTGCCGCCGCAGGAAGTGCTGACTGGCGTGGGCACCCTCTCGCCGACCTGGAAGACGATGTGGGGCGTATCGGCCCGGATCAGCCCGTTCATCGAGCAAGGACCGATGTACAACGCGATCAACTTCACGTTGAAGGCCAGCGACCCGTCCAACGCGACGGTGGTCGCGACGACGCTGAGCGTGCTGATCTGCCCGAGTGAAGTCAACCCGCAGCCGTACATGAGCACCGGCAGCACCGGCACGACCTCGGTCTACGGCGTGACGAATTACGGGTGGTGCGCGGGGGATTGGTACGTCTACGGCGGCGTGGGCGGGGTACCGAACCGCAGCGCCTTCGCGGTCAACCTCAGCCGGCGATTCGCCGCGGTGACCGACGGCCTGAGCCAGACGCTGGCCGCCGCCGAGGTGAAGGCCAATCAGCCGGAGTACCGCTCCTGCTTCCCGGACGGCAGCGGCGGTACCCTGCCGGGCCTGAACAACCCCTACGCCGTCCCCGATCCGGCCCACTCCGCGCGCTACGTCTTTGCGGCCGCCGCGCAATGCTCGTACAAGGTCCAGGCGCACACCGAGTGGGCCAACGGCAACAGCGACGACGATGGATTCACCACGGCGCTGCCTCCGAACACCAAGGTCCTGGCCGGGCCACAGGGCCAGGACGTCGACCTGCACACCATCAACGAGAGCGATGGCGGACCGACCTATGCTGCCGTGACCGCGCGCAGCGACCACCCCGGCGGGGTCACGGCCCTGTTCCTCGACGGCGGCGTTCATTTCGTCAAGAGCACGGTCAACGGCCTGACCTGGCGCGCGCTGGGGACGATCGCCGGCGGCGAGGTCATCTCCTCCGACTCCAATGGTGGTTTCTGAAGGCGTGCCGATCGGCCCCCCAGGACGCGAACGACCGCGCGACCAGCCAGGCTCCCCGAGATCCAAGCGGATCCGCCCAGAGCGGCCGCGCGGCGCCGGGCCTCTGCGCGATCCAGATATCCAGCGCCCGCAAGCATCCCTGCCCGGCCTGCGCGAGGAATCCCAAGAAAATTTCAAAATGACCTTGACGAGCCCGCGCCGGTTCGCTACCATCCCACCCGCTTGATGGACCGTGATCGATCGGTTCCACTGCGGCTTGGTGCGACAACGCCGCATGGCCAGCGACGGATGCCGATCCAACCAGTCTCTTGAACCGCCACCGACCCGGCCCCTGGGCTGTC
>JAJPJC010000356.1 GCA_021324445.1 Isosphaeraceae bacterium | reverse complement strand
CTCCGCGCCCGCCGCCGCCCGCCCCGACCCCGCCCCCGACGCCGCCCCCGCCCCCGACACCCCCCCCGACCCCGACGCCGACGCCCACCCCAACCCCGACCCCCTCTCCGACACCCGGCAGGCATCACCCTCACGCCCGGACCAGCCGAGAGTCTCGTAAGACCGTGACTCACGCCACGGTTGCCGATGTCAACCGGGTCGTCCAGAAGGCGTCCCATCCCGCGACCGAGAAAGCGCGACCTGCGCTCGTTTCCCATCGCAAGAAGGAGTCCGACCAGCATCAGGAGTGATCTTGGGTCGGCGAGGACGCAACGAAGCGTTCCTTCTCGGTTTACCGGGTTTCCCACTTGAGATCCCGGGCTCCCCACCCCATCGGTCGGGAGCCCGGGATCGGCTCTTGTGAGCCCGCGGCAGCTTGACGCTCCTCCTGGGACGGGTGGAGATGGCGAACGTGCCCCTCAGAAGCCGCGAATCCCTCAAGGTCTCCCCGAATCTTCTCGAAAAATTCAAATACCCTTCGCAACACTCTTACCCTCGTTATGCAGACTGAATGTAGAGATACTGAGGCGAGAACCAGAGAAGAGTGAAGAGGGCTGGTGCAAGCGGTCGGGATGCAGGCGAACCCGATCGAGGGAGGGTCCCTGCTCTGACTCAGCCCTCGGCAAGGGATGCGTCGCAATGATTCCTATCTTTGAGTACGTCCATGTCCTCGAGGGTCGCTTGCGGGTGAAGGTGCCCGAAGTCAAACGCTCGAGGGCCTTTGCGCGGGCCGTCGAGGATCTGTTCGGGTCGGTGGAAGGGATCCATGAAGTGCGGGCCAACCCCCTGACGGGCAATGTGCTCTTCCTGCACGACCCCGAGCTGGTTCCCGTCCGCGCGATCCTGGCGGGCTTGGTGGCGGCGGGTTACATGGGCATGGGCATCGCGGCCGGCGAAACGCCGGCGCGGCCCGAGGCCATTGGCGAGCTGGCGGCGACGATCGCCGAACTGGTGGCCTGGGGACTCGCCCGGGCCCTGGGCCGCTTCGCGCCGGGTGCGGGTTGGCTTGAGCAGCTCGTCGAAGCGGCGACCCGGTTCCTGGTCAGGCTGGTTTTCGGGCAAGTGGCCGCGGTTTTCGCTTGATCGGGTTTTTCTCGGGAAGCCGGCGACCAGTCCCGGACTCGATCGGGTCCTCCGACCCACTGTCGAGCAACGGCCGGAGCCCGTTCAGGGTGGCCAGCAGCGCCGCCCCGTTGCTGATCAGCGTGGTGCCGATCGGTCCGGTGAGTCCCAGCAGGGTCAGGCCGATGGCCGCGCAGTTGGGGTAGAAGTTGATGCCCCAGCCCTGCCGGATCAGGCTGATCGCCTCGCGGGCGATGTCGAGGGCCTCGGGGATCTTCCACAGGCTTTCTTCCAGGAGTGCGATCTGCGCCGTCTCGCGAGCGACGTCCGAGGATCCATGGACAGCGATCCCGACGTCCGCCTGGGCCAGGCAGAGCGAGTCATTGATCCCGTCGCCGACCACGGCGACCGTCCGCCCCTGGCGCTGGAGCGACCGGACAAACTCGGCCTTTTCCTCGGGGAAAACCCCGGCGACGACGCGGTCGATCCCGACCGACCGGGCGATCGAGCGTGCGACGTCTTCCGTGTCGCCGGTCAGCATGACGATCTCGTCCAGACCGCGCGCCCGCAGCGCTTGCACGACCTCGACCGCCTCGGGTCGTAACGGGTCCCGGTAATCGATCCGACCGGCATAGCTGCCCGCGACGGCGACATACAGGTGGGATCGGCCCGTGCCCGAGCGGCCGATCCCCGTGCGCCCTGTCCCCGGCGGTGCGACCCCCTGGGAGGTCAAGAACCGAGCGGATCCCACCAGGACGTCCAGGCCCTGGACCCGAGAGCGGACGCCCAGACCGATGCGATAGTCGGAATCCTCGCGCTCCGGGACGGTCAAGCCGCGCCCCTCGGCGGCGCGGAGGATGGCCTGGGCCACGGGATGAGTCAACCCGGCCTCGGCGGCCGCGGCCAGGGAGAGCAGCCGGTCCGGATCCGTCCCGCGGGTCGTAACAATCCGCACCACCTCGGGGGTCGCGGTTGTGAGGGTCCCGGTCTTGTCGAAGACGATCGTATCCACCTCGGCGAGCCGCTCCAGGCTTCGTCCTCCCTTGATCAGCACACGCTGGCGGGCGGCCTTGGCCATCGCCGCCAGGACAGTCGTCGGCGCGGCCACCCGGATCCCGGTGCCGAAGTCGACGATCAGGAGGGAGGCGGCCATGTCGACGCTGGCCGTGGCCAGCAGCGAGCCCCCTGCCCCGAGGAAGCTATAGGGCACGATCCGATCGGCGAACAACTGCTCGTATTGCAAGGTCCGGGTCTCGCCCAGCGGCGCGTTGAGCAAGAACTCGACGATCCGGGACGCCATCGTCTCGGCCCCCACTCGATCAGCCCGCACGTGCAGCTTCCCTTCGGTGCTGACCGTACCGGCGAAGACCGGGTCACCGGCTCCCTTGGTGACCGGCAACGACTCGCCGGTCAACATCCGCTGATCCACCGTCGCCGTGCCCGAGAGGACCGTGCCGTCGACCGGGATGCTCTCGCCCGGGTAGACGATCACCTCTTCGCCCGTCCGCAGCTCCTCGACCTTGACTCGGACCGCCTTGTGATTGCGGACGACCCAGGTGAAGATGTCCTTCCCTTCGTAGAGACCCTCGATGGTGCGCAGCGACCGCTGCATGGTGAAGTTCCGCAGCAGATCGCCCAGCGAGATCAGCCAGACCATGATCGCCGCGGTGCCGAAGCTCCCCTGGGAGAGCAGCACGGTCGTGGCCGAGGCATCGAGGACGTCGACGTTCAACCGGCTCTGGCGGAACAGGACGTCGTAGGCGCGGCGGAAGACCGGGATGGCCGCGCCGGCGAGCACCCAGGGAGCCAGCGCCGACTGGCCCACCGCCAGGCAGGCCGCCGCCGTCGAGAGGGTCAGAGGCCAGCCCTGGAGACCGTGGTCGTGCTCGGCGGCTGCCGGGCGAGCCTGGGCCGTCGGGACGTCGCGAAGGTGGACCCGGTCGAAACCGGTCAGGCGATCCAGCAAGTCCTCGGCGCGCACGCGGCGGGGGTCGTGGAGGACGACCACGCTCCGGCTCGTGGGATTGACCCGGGCCTGGCGAACCCCCGCCTGACCCCGCAGCCAGGACTCCAAGGCCCCGGGGTCGTACACGAAGACTTCCGGCTCATCGATCCGGAACCGTGCGCGTCCGGGAACCGCATGCACGAGCTGGCATCGCATCGTCCTGGTCAACTCCTTCCCCGTCCACGGGCGGAGCCGGGCCCTCGAGCGCCTCGCTCCGATTCAGCGTGCAGTAGGTCCCGAAGGCGAACCAGAGAAAGTCGTACCAGGCCGGGCTGGTCAGCTTCTTGGTGGCGATCAGCCGCACCAGGCCACCGACGAACAAGGAGGCGGGCACGAGGAATTTCAGGTCCACGCTCCCGGTGGCCGCCTCCACGCGCGCGTTGACTTCCCGGGCCAAGTCGGCGACCACATCGGCGGGCGAGGCGGGGGTGTCGGTCTCGGCCCGGCGCTGGGCGCCGGCATCGGCCATACCATCCAGGTCGAGGCCGGGGATCATCATCCGGCCCAACCCCGCAAGGGCCGCCGAGTCCGCCGGGTCATAGACCACCAGCACGCTTCCCGTCACGGCGCTCACTTCGACGCGCCGAACCACCGTCAGACCCGCAAGCTGCCTCTCGATCTCGCGGGCCAGGGCCGGCTGGCCCTTGATGCCGGGGATGCGCAACCGCACCCGCCCGGGGATCGCATGCCGCAGTTCGATCCCTGTCAAGTCCGCCGGGCGAATCCCCGACGCCGGCGGACCAGCCCCCGGAACATCGCCCTCATCCACCGCCTTGACTCCCGGTTTGGTCGTGGGTCCTTCGTCCGCGGTGCTGGGTTGGCCAGACCGATCCCTGCTCAATGCTTCGCGTGCGAAGCCTTCTTCCGGTGCGAGGTGCGTCGTTGGGGGCCCCCGTCGTGGGACGCGCCATTCCCATTCTGGGCGGTCTCGGCCTGAATGCGCCGTTCCTCACGGACCTCGGCGGCCAGGTCGCTGAGCTGTTCGCGGGCCTCGGCCGTGGCTTCCTTGATCCGGTCCGCGACGCCGACATAACCGCGCACGGCCGCCTTCATCAACTGGCGGCCCCGGCCCTGGCCGCTGGTGCCCGCGGCGCCGTTCGCACCCGCCTTCCTGCCGCCCACCAGCGGCATGAGGATCGCGGTGGCGACGGCACCCACGACCAGCCCGGGGAGGGAATCCTCGAACACATCGTTGAGCAACCCCATGGAACACCTCCGAATTGCTGGCTGCGCGTCGCTCGTTCCCTGAGGTGGTCGGAGAGCGGCCTTTTCTCCGCTTCGCGAATCGTTCGCCCGATCTTCGCAGAATCAATCCCTGCAAATCAAGGGCCGCGCACAATTTACCAGGAGCACCGATTTGCCCGAGACTCGTCACTCGTCAAGGGTCAGGCACTCCCTTATCATGGAGCTGGAGAACTCGGTCGAACTCGGGCCTGCTCCCGCGGCCGGCCCAATTTGGAGAGGAGGCTCGCGATGCAACGGTCTGGGCGTCATCTCGCGCGGCTGTGCTGGTCACTAACCTTGGGCTTGACCATCCTGCTCCTCTCGACGGAGAAGGCCGGCGCCCAGTATCCCATCTACGGCTTCGGCTATGGCTATCCCGGGATGGGCTACGGCTATCCGGGGATGGGTTATGGCTTCGCCGGGATGGGCTATGGCTTCGCCGGGATGGGCTATGGCTATCCGGGGATGGGCTATGGCTATCCGGGGATGGGCTATGGCTATCCGGGCTATGGCTACGGTCCGGGCGCCGGTTTGGCCTACCCCGGGGCGGTCTATGGCTTCGGTTATCCCGGCCCTTATGCATGGGGCTACGGGAACCCGCTCTTCGGCGTCGGTCTCAGTCCGCTCGGGGTCCAAAGCTATCTGTACGAGACTCGGGTCCTGGGCCGGGTACCCCGCTCCTCGGCCAGCTCTTATAGCGCGGCGTCGCGACGGTATTGAGAGCCGCGCCCTCCCAGGGAATCCCCAGCCGTCTTCCTGGAGGTCGAGGGAGACCTGATGGCGAGCCCGCCGATCGGCCAAACCGCAGCACGACCGAGGACCGTGGCGCCGCGGCGGACCGCCTGGGAGATGGTCTGCTTGTTGATGGCCATCACCGCCCTGTGCCATTTCAACCGCATCAGCATCACGACGGCCGGCAACGCGCGGATCATGGACCAGTACGGCATCGCGCCGGAGCGGATGGGGTGGATCTACTCGGCGTTCCTGATCACCTACACCGCCTGCATGATCCCCGGTGGATGGGTGATCGACCGCTTCGGCGCGGTGGCGGCGCTGGGGGTCGTCTTACTCGGCTCGGTCCCGTTCATGGCCTTGACCGGTGGCGTCGGACTGGTCGCGCACCGAGCCGGTTTTGCCGTCATTGCGCTGGGGATCGTGCGCGGTCTGCTGGGGGTCGTCTCGGCACCGCTGCATCCGGCGTGTGCCCGCCTGGTGGGCAACTGGATCGGGTCCGGCGGCCGGGTGCGCGCCAACGGCCTGGTCACCGGGTCGGCCCTGATCGGGATCGCGGCCACGCCACCCGTCTTCGGTGGTCTGATCGACCGGTCCGGTTGGCCCGCCGCCTTCCTGATTGCCAGCGCGGCCACCGCGGGCCTGGGCTTGGTCTGGATTCTCGTCGCCTCCGAGTCCCCCGGCCTGGTCGAGGAAGCCGGCGATTCCCCCGCGGTTCCGGCGGCCAGCGATGCCCTGCCCGACCCGGCCGATCCCCAAGGACCCCCCGGCCGGTGGATCGACCTGCTCCGCGACCGAAGCTTGATCCTGCTGACCGCCAGCTTCGCGGCCGTCGGCTACTTCCAGTATCTGTTCTTCTACTGGATGGAATACTACTTCAAGGAGGTCCTTCACCTGAAGGAGTCCACCAGCCGCTTTTACGTGGCCATCCCGACTCTGGCCATGGGTGTCGGGATGGTGCTGGGAGGCTGGCTCTCGGACACACTGGAGCGGGTCCTGGGCCTGCGATGGGGCCGTCGGCTCGTACCGATGGTGGGGATGACCGCCGGCGCCTGCCTGCTGGGCCTGGGAGCCTCGACCCGCGAGCCGGAGTGGAGCGCCACCTGGTTTGCGATGGCCATGGGAGCGGTGGGCGCCGTCGAAGGCCCGCACTGGGCCACAGCCGTCGAGCTGGGCGCCCGCCGCGGGGGCAGTGCGGCCGCGATCCTCAACACGGGCGGGAACGCCGGGGGCTTGCTGGCCCCGATCATCACGCCCTGGGTCGGACAGCGCTACGGCTGGGGTGTGGCCGTGCCGCTGGGAAGCCTGGTCTTGCTTGCTGGAGTCGCTCTCTGGTTCGGGATTGTTCCCGGCGGAAAGCCCCAGCGATCAGGCAAGGCGGGCGACGCTCTCGAAGGAGAACCCGACCTGCGCCCGTGGGGCCCGAATCCGACCCATTCCGAGGCCGGACCCGGGCCGAACGGGTGAACCGCTTCCTCAGTCATGGTCCCAGGCGCCGAGCAGCCGACGCACCGTAACCAACTGACCCAGGTGGTAGGCGTTATGGTCGGCCACCAGCAGGGCCTCGCGGAGGATCGTCTGGCCCTGACCATGCGGGATCGGGGCGAACAGGTCTGTCTTCGGGTCTGTGACCAGCTCCTTCATGGCGCGGAGGTCCGCCCGAAATGCCGCGACCGACCGGTCCCAGGCGGCGGGGTCGGGCGGGGCATCGCCGTCCGGCCAGTAGCCTGCCGGGAACCCGGGCGAGACATGCTGTGGGTCGATGCTGAAGTGGAGGATATCCCACTGGGCGATCCGCATGTGCTCCAGCAATCGCCAGGGGGTATGGGGCAACCCCGCGGGCCTGGCACCGCGCGCCGCGACCGGAAGACCGGCGACCGCCGCCTCGAAATCCAGATGGGCCTGTCCCCCGTCGAGCAGTTCGACCAGGTGTTTTCTCAGTGGATCGGAGTCATTCATGGCGCGTGACTCCTGGGAAGGAGGCAGTCTGTCGTGGCGCAGGAGGCGGCCCCTGCACCACGATCGGCGACCGCGACGATCACGACCGGATGCCCATGGACTCCAGCGCCGGCTTCGCCCGCGCCCTGACGTCTTCGAACGCCTCCCGAGCGGCTCCCGTGATGCCGTCCATCGACAGATCCATGGCCTGGGTGCCGCAATGGAGTGCCAGGTAGTCTTCACCGAGGCCGAGCAGTGCGTCGGGGACCCCCAGGACCTTGTTCGCGGCCATACGCACCATGGGTGCGGCGATGGAGACCCCGGCGGCGACCATCCCGCCGGCCACCGCGGCCCAGGGATCGTCCTGGCCGTCCTCGCGCAAACTCTCCCGGGCGACCCAGGCACCCGCAAGCGTGTGCGGGATCAGCAGGGGGAGCCGGTACCGGGCGGGGAAGACTCCCAGCTTATCCAGGACCATCTCGCCCAGGGCCGCCATCACCCAGCTCTGCCGGCTGGGCCAGCGCCGGGCTGTTGCCAGGAAGGCCGGTCCAAGAGCGAGTTTGAAGCCGCTCAGCGCCGCCAGCACCATCGCTCGCTCGAACGCTTGATTCGTGGTCCGCATGACTGCACGTCTCCTGCCCACCGGGGGCCAAGGGTTGCGGTTTTCCGGGTCGCGCTCCACACGCGCCCCCAAGTAACCCCGAGGCAAGATTGGTGCCAGCACCCAAGGAATGACTCGCGAGCGATCAGGGCGTGGTTACCTGCACGTGGTCCAGCTTGGAGGTGTTTGTCACCTCCCGCTGGTGGGACGAGGCGACGAGTCCGACGAACACGCGCGGGCCCATGACCACGGTGTCGGAATCCGCGAGGACCCAGTCCCTGCCGTCGGCGGACTCGTAGGCGCGGAACCGATCGCCCTGGCGGACCAGCTTGACCCAGTACGGGAGCTTCCCACGGTCGCGGCCCGGATTGGTGTTGGTCGTCAGGCCGCCGACCTGCTTCCGCCGCAAGAACTGGGTGCCGTCGACCGGAGTGACGACCATGGTGGCGTGCCGGGCATCGGGATCGAGCGTCTCCCGGATCATCACGCCGGCCTTGGCGTGTTGGTTGGTGTTCTGCACGGCCGTCACGCGGGCGATGATCTGGCCGTCGCCGTCGAGCATCCGGTAAGCAAACTGGAAGCCGTCGGCCTTGCCCCAGATGTCCAGCGTGCCGGTGAGCGTGAAGGTCCCATCGGCGTGGCCAGCGCCCCCCGTGACGGCCACGGCACCAAGATCGCGCGCCGACCAACCCTCAGGGAGTGCACCTTCGGCCTTCTGGGCTTGCGGGCGTTCCCTGGTCCTGGCATAGCTCACATAGGCGAAGCGACGGCTGTCGGGGGACCAGGAATTGACGTTGATCGTCCCCTGGCCACCGAAGAGCGCCACCAGCTCGCGGGGTCGGGCTCCGTCGGGCCGGGCGCCGGGCAAGGGCATCATCCGGAGGACGACTTCCTGGTTCGCCGGGTGGCCCTTGGTCCCCTTCTGGAACGAGAGAAAGACCAGCCAGCGACCGTCGGGGGACGGATGCGGGAACCAATCCTCCAGCTCGTCGTCGGTGATCCGCTCGGCCTTGGCGTCGTCGGGGCCGGCTCCATCGGCGGGGATTCGCCAGATGTCCCAGCTCCCGGAGCGGTCCGAGTTGAAATAGATCCAGGCGCCATCCGGAGAGTAATCCGGCCCGTCATCGTAACCCGGGTGCATGGTCAAGCGCCGCTCGGGTCCCCCGGCTGCGGGGATATCGTAGATGTCGAAGTTCTCCGCGCGAGGCGCGCAATACGCGAGGGTGCGGCCATCGGGAGACCAGCCGTGGAAATAACTCGGCGCGTGCTCGGTGACCCGACGGGGCTGGCCGCCCTCGGCCGGGACGAGATAGATGGGCCCGGCCGAGATGGCGAGCATCCGCCCATCGGGTGCGATGCCATGGTCGTTGTTGATCCGATCGACCGGATCGGTCGGGATCCGCACCGGCTCGCCCCCCGCGATCGGGAGCCGCCAGAGCTTGCCCTGGGAGTTGAGCAGGAGGTAGCTGCCGTCACGCGACCAGTTGGGCGCCTCGAAGTGGCGCGGCGTCGTGAGGACGACCGTCGGGGAGGTGCCGTCCGCGTTGATGAGCGTGATCCGGCTGGTCACGCCCTCCCGCCGGGCCGGCTGGGCCGCCGCCGCCGAACTGAGGGCGGTTGAGGCGGCGCAGAGGACCGCGAGCCGAACCGCCAGTTGTGGCGCTGGAGACCGGGCGATCATGGTGCGGTGCCCTTCGCGTTCGAGAGGTGGGATCCCCCGCCTGGTGAGCCTCATCCTCGCCCACCAGTCCCGCCGATGCAAGCAGTCCATCGTCGATTCTGCGGGGAGGTTGTCTGTCATCCGCGGCGGATGGCAATCCCCAGATAGCGGCGAGACCGGTGCGAGTCCCCGAAGCCCACCTTCCCTGGCAGGCTCGGACGGCCGGTCTTGGTCAGTTGCGTGTGGGTCCGTGGACCGAGAAGGGGGATCCGGTTCCCCAGGTTCTTCATCCCGCGCATTGCTCGAATTCGAGGAGACGTCAAATGCCTCAGCAGCAGAGATTCTGGTGCCCATTCTACCCAACGGAAGATGCCGCTCTCAAGAACGGTCTTGCCAAGTATGCGGAGAAAAAGCACTGTAAGGTGCTGGCTCCGCTCGCGGAAAACTCGCTCAGCGATATGACATCCGACGAGACTCTGATCATTCATGGCCACTCGAAGGCGGATTCACTAGTGCTCACGGAGAGTCAGGGAGCTCAAGGCAAGGCCATTACAATCCCCGTAGCCATACAATGGTTGGTATATGCGGGTCTACCCAAGACTCACGTCAAGATTAGGGTCTTGGGCTGCGAAACCAGGGCGTTCGCGGAATACTTGGCTTATGAACTGGGTAAGTTAGGTTTCGACAAGATCGTGGTTGGCGGCTACAACCACAAGATCTTCGTCGGGTCAGGGCATCGGACTCTCGTGTGGGATCCGAAGAACGATTGGCCCGAGCCGAACACGACAAATAGTGGTAATGTGATCTGGTACGACTCCAAGGGTAAAGCGACAACGAAGCCGGGATCAGGTCCGTCTTCGATAGCGGAGGACATGGCCCTGATCAATAACAATTCTTTATCTAAGAATTCAACTATGGAATAGTCGAGCAGCCGACCGACCGCCGGCCATCGAGGCCTCGCGGAGACCGGCGAGGTGAGCGAGGGATGCAGGGCGTGTTTGGACCGGATCGGCTCCGCGTGGACGCCAGCTCGCCAGGATCCTCCGGTCCAGGCGACGCCCCAGCTTCGCGGATGCCGATTCGTGGGATCGGGATCCAACCCGGGTCAGTTCCATCCTCGCCTCGAGCCCTGTCGAGGCAAGCGGTCGATCCGGCGGGGGCGACCCTGAGCGAAGCCCGGTCAAATCCAGAAGTGGGTCGAGCGGGGACGGCTGTCTGCGGACCGACAGCGGATCGTTGATGGTTTTCCGCCGGCACATCGTTGAGGTTCGTGGCTTACCCACCGCCACTGCATCGTTGTGCTTGTTGGCGGTCGTACCGCCTCCTTCCATCACCACTGCGCGTCGGGTCGATCTTGAACAGCGTGGACGGCTCCGCCCGGAAGCACCAGGTCCACTGCCTTTGGCCGTTCTGCTTGTGCCCGGTCTCGTCGACCTGCTGGACCACGTCGGGCTCGTGACGGTCGGCCAGGAGGAGAGGGCCTCCGCAGGACGGCCAGGCGTCGAGGAGGTAGTCGGTGGGGGTCGAGGCGAGCATCTCGGGCGGGAACAGCTCGCGCGGGTGCGAGGTGTGTCCGGGCTGACCGCCGGGCTTCCGCCGCTGTCGCCCGGCCGGGGGCCGGGGCCTGGGGGGCTTGACGAGATCTGAGGAAGGGGGCTTGGACGAGTTGGAGGAATCCTTGCGGGCCGCGGTGAGAGTCTGTTCCTCAAGGGATCTGAGCCCCCGAATGGGGGCGGTGGTCAAGAGCCAGGGGCGGCAGCCCCTGGGGAACCGCCCAGCCACCCAACCCACCCCTTCCTGTGGGACATCTGCCGCACCCGCGGGCAAAGCAAAGCCTGCGGTTGCGGCGGCGGATCAGAGGGATTTGGGGACCAGGGGTCCTGGTCCCGAGGTCCAGGGGCTGACGCCCCTGGCGACGTCCGATCGCCCCCTCTATGAGAAGCGGCGGCCCGTCAAGCCTGGCGTACGATTTTTTTCTAGGATGGCAAAGTTAACTGGAGGCACTGTTGCTCCAATTTCGCGAGATAAGCGGCCGGGTCATGGCGGAATCGTCGCTGCTTCCGCCGCGACTCGCGCCCTGCCTCCAGCTCCGCGCGCAACTCCTTCCAATCCTCGACATAGCCCGGCCGCAACACCCGGCCTTCCGCGGGCCGCAGCCGCGTCGCCAAGCTCGAGATCACCCGCGCCGAGCCCATCACCACCAGACCCGGCGACGCACCGCGCCGACCGCTGGCACGACGCTTGTGGTAACGATGGCTGCCGAAGGCGTGCTCCAGATCGTTGTTCGTCCGCGGCAAGTCCGGGACTTCGTAGCACCGGAACAAGCCCGGCCAGTAGCTCTTGGTCACCTTCAGGAACCGGTTCAAACCCGCCTTCACCGAGGGCTCACCGCTGGTGGCTGCCGCCCGGCGCATCCGGACCAGCAGTTGGACCAGCCGCCGCCGCACCTTCTTCGCCGACAGGCCCTCATTCTTGAGGATCCGGGCCACGCGCTTGACCCATTGGTAGGCCTCTCGCACCGCGGGGAACAACGCGGCCGTCTCCTCCAACCCACGCCGCCGCAACTGCTGCAACCGCTTCAGTCCACCGGGCACGCTCCCGGCCAGGGCCGCCACGCGGTCCAGGCTGGCGGCGATCTGGCTCAGCCGGGCGTGCAGCTTCAGCCCGGCAGCTGACAGCGGCGGCAGCCCATCATCGGTCACGGCGGCGCGCACCGCAGCACAGCAGCCCCGCACGAGCTCCGCCTCCTCATCGTCCGGGTCCTGCTCCAGCGCCTTCTCCGCCTGGCGCTCGATCGGCCGGATGCCGCGCACCCGCTTCTTCAATTCCTTCGTGGCATGGCGATCGGCCTCGTAAATCGGCTGGGCCGCCTCACGGAGATAGTGGAAATGACAGAGCTGGTGCGGGACACCGGGCAGGGCTTTTTTCACCGCCTTGCGGAGGCTGTCCCGGCCGTCGGAGACCACCCCGGTGATGGGCACGGGCAAGGCCTTCTGGACCTGAGTGATCAGGCCTGCCAGGTCCTTGGCACTGGACGACAAGAGGCTCCGGGCCAGGAGGATCTCGCCGGAGAGGCAGTCGCGGAGGATCCAGAGCACTTCGTGGCCGACGTCCGGCTGCAAGCCATCGATGGCCAGGATGACCCGGCCCTGGGGGCGGAGCAACGGCTCCAGCCGCTTTGGATCGGCACTGGCCAAGGCCCGCAGTTCATCGTACCGATCCAGGAGGTTGGTGACGGTGCGCTCGGCGAGGAGGACCCCCCGGCGCGTCAGCTCGCGGTGAATCTCGGGGATGCTGCGGTGCTCGGCATGGCGAAGCCGGCCCACCAGGGTCAGGACGTCGAGTCCGAACTCGTGATAGGGCAAGGCGAAGTGGGGCTCGGCCTCGGGGCGGTAGGGCCGCAGGAAGCGGGAACAGTCGAGATTGGGACAGCGGCGGATCAGGAGGGTCATCCGGATGGTCCCATCCAACGTCGTGACGGTGCGAAAGTTCTGGTAGTCGGCCGCGGTCCGGGACTGGCATTCGGGGCACTCGCGGAGCACCAGAGCCAAGTAGAGGGCGCGGTCGGGTTGCGGTCGTGGTCGCCGGGGTCGTCGGGGTTTGGGCATCCGGAGCCTCCTGGGAGAGAGTTCCACCCCCTTTCTACGTCCGCAGTCCTAGTCAAGTTTGCTACCCTAGAAAAAAACGCCTAACGGAATCTGGGTCATGTTTTCCGGCAAGTCGACCCTGCTGCATCGGGAGGCTTGCGGCTTTCCAACCGCGATCAGCCGAAGCCGCCGGGAGCGATGCGGAGCCGCTCTGGCGGCAAGGGGTGCCATGACCTGAGGGGTTTGGCGCCCTCCGGCGAGATTGCGCTCCGTTGACCGTGGCGCGGCCTCCGAACCAGAATGAGGATGCCACCAGTGAGCCAAACGGACGAAACGAACCCAGCCGCCAAAATGGCGGGTTTCAGACCAGCCCCCGTCGAACTGGGAATCCCTCATCCATGACCACAACAACCGCCGTCCCCCGGACTGCGAACGTCACCCCAGGAATCATCGCGGACCTGATCGCCATCGTCGGGGAGGAGAACGTCCTGAACCGCCGGGAGGAGATGCTGGTCTATGAATGCGATGGCTACGTCGTCGAGAAGAGCGTGCCCGATGTCGTTGTGTTCCCGACGTCGACCGAGCAGGTCGTGGAGGTGGTCAAGCGCTGCGCTGCCGAGGATGTGCCGTTCGTCCCGCGCGGGGCCGGCACCAGCCTGGCCGGCGGCACGCTGACCGTCGGCGGGGGGATCATGATCTGCCTGACGCGGATGAAACGGATCCTCGAGGTGAGCCTCCGCGACCGCTACGCGATCGTCGAGTCGGGCGTGGTCAACCTCTGGCTGACGCGCTCGCTGGTCGGGACCGGCTTCCATTACGCCCCCGACCCGTCGAGCCAGAGCGCCTGCACGATCGGCGGCAACATCGCGACCAACTCGGGCGGACCGCACACGCTCAAGTACGGCGTGACCGTCAACCACGTCAAGGGAACGACGCTCGTCATGCCCGACGGTACTCTGGTGGAGACCGGCGGGATCACCGAGGACAACCCCGGCTACGACCTCACAGGGCTGGTCGTGGGCAACGAGGGGACCTTCGGCATCGTCACCAAGGCGGTCGTCAACTTGACGCGCGACCCCGAGGCCGGCCGGACCCTCCTGGGCGTCTTCGACTCGGTCGATTCGGCCACCGAGACCGTCAGCGGGATCATCGCCGCGGGGATCGTCCCGGCCGCCCTGGAGATGCTCGACAACCTGATGATCCGCGCCGTCGAGCAGGCCTTCGCCTTCGGCTTCCCCACCGAGGCCGGCGCCGTCTTGATCATCGAGGTCGACGGTCTCAATGCCGGGCTGGACCGCCAGGCCCAGGCCATCGCCGAGATCGTCCAGGCCCACGACGGCACGATCGAGAAAGCGATCACCTGGCAGACCCGCAAAGAGCCTGAGTACCTCGCCATCTGGAAGAGTCGGAAATCGGCCTTCGGCGCCATCGGCCGGCTCAGCCCCACGTATTGCACCCAGGACGGGGTCGTGCCCCGCACCAAGCTGCCCCAGATCCTCCGGTTCATCACCCAGGTCGGCCAGCGCCATCAGCTCCGCATCGCCAACGTCTTCCACGCCGGCGATGGCAATATCCACCCGATCCTGCTCTTCGACGAACGCGACGCCGATCAAGTCCAGCGCGTCTTCCGAGCCAGCCATGAGATCCTGGACGAGTGCATCGCCCTGGGCGGCAGCGTCACCGGCGAGCACGGCATCGGGGTCGAAAAGATGGAGTTCATGCCCAAGCTCTTCTCACCCGAGGACCTGGCGGCCATGATCGCCTTGCGGACCACGTTCAACCCGGCCGGCCGGTGCAATCCGTTCAAGATGCTGCCCGGCGGTGCCGGCTGCATCGAGCGGAAGAGCCCCGGCCGCGCGGCCCCGGCCTGACCGGGCTGGTAGAACGATTCCCGATCGAACGCGAATGGGTTATTCTGGACTCCACCAAGGAGGTCGGGCTTTCCAGCCCGACATGATTGGAGCGTCAGGCTGGAAAGCCTGACCTACGAGCGGGGAGCAAGTCCACAGTGGCCAAGCGGCCTCGATACTCGCGATGGCGACGGCTCCCGCCGGTCTTCCGCTCGGGCGAACACCGGCCGATCGGTTCCGGCAACGAGCAGGATCGCATCATCCTGTATCTTCCGACCCGGCTGCTCGACCTGGCGGAGAAGCTCGCCGAGAAGGCGGGGATTCCCGCGATCCAGGATTATTGCGCCCGCTTGCTGGCGCGGGCCATCGAGTCGGAGCAGGTCCAGCAGAAGGTGGCCGATTTCGAGGCCAAGCGCGGTCCGCTCCAAGGCTTGAAGGAGATTGCCGAGGACCCCGACTACCTGGTCGAATGGCAGGCGCGGTCCGAGGTGAAGCCGGCGCTGCCTTCGACCGGCGGGATCGCCCCGGGCCTGCCCGCAAGCGATCCGACCCGGCCCGACCCGATCGAGCCCATCTCGGTCGACCTCGTCCTGGCCGATGGAGACGATCCCATGCGGGAACCCTCGACCGAAGGAGAAACCTGGCAGGACGACGAGGCCGCGCCGCCGGCTGTCGAGCCGCCGTCGGCGCCCGCCGAGCCGGCGCCCGGGCCGGCCCGCAGCCTGGTGCACCAACCGACGGTCCGGCTCGCTGGCGATCGCACCGCGCTGGAAGTTCTCTGGCG
>JAJPJC010000371.1 GCA_021324445.1 Isosphaeraceae bacterium | reverse complement strand
GATCACCCCGGTGTTGGCCCAGCCGGGCACGGAGCACGGCAGCGGGTTGGGAGTCTTCCGCGGGTTCGTGGAGCGGACCATCGCCTGGCTGCAGTCCTTGGGCCGGCCGCGCCGCCGGTGGGACCGGCTCACCGAGATTCAAGAGGCATTCCTCCAGCTCGCCTGTGACGTAATCGGCTCGAGATTCCTGAGCCCATGACCTCTTTTTTTCCCAACGCTCTTATCGACGAGCTTTAGGTCATGGGGATTGCACGCGGCGGACCACCTCGACGATGATTATGGCCGCAGCAACGGCCAGCGGGGTCGCCTGGGGGGCCGCTCCTTTGGAGGTTGCGGCAGCGGCTCCGCGGCGGGTGGCAGCGGTACCGCTTTTGGTCGGGGCCCGTGCGGCCAGCGCGACGGTGTGCGGGCCAAGAGGCGCGTCCGTGGCTGCCATGATCCTGATCGCGACGCTCGTGGCCGTCTCGCCGATCTCCGAGTCGGCCGCGCTCAACCCGGTCGGCGGCGCGAGAGCGGCCAGCGTGTACTTCGCTTTCTCCCGTTTCGGGCGCACGACCTGGACCGGGACCACGACCGTGCCCCCCTGCGGCATCACCAGCTTCGTCGCCTGGGGATGCAGCCGAAACGGACCGGGCTGGATCACCGTCGCGGTGAGGCTGACGAACGGCCGCGCGTAGCTGGGGATTGTCCCGGCCATGCCGAAGCCGGGTGGGGAGACCGTTTGCTCCGCGAAGACGATCGTCCGGGACGCCGCGACGGCGTGGCCATCCTCGCCTTTGCCCACGACTTGCACGTCCCGGACTTCGAACGTGCTGTCGGCGGCGGCCTCGAGGCCGACCACGCCGCCGCCCTGGCCGGCGGGTACGATGCCGGGAAGGACCCTCACCCCGGCGTTGACCGGTCCGCCGCGGACATCCAGCGCGATCGGACCATTGTAGCCCCCGCGCGTCACGGTCACCGGGATCAGCGCGGTGCCGCCGCGGGGGACGGCCACGTGATCCTCGGTCAGTACGACCTGGAACGCGGTCTCCACCGGCTGGACCACAACCCGATAGGTGAAGCCGGCGCCGCCGCGGGCCATCAAGTCCTTGACCACCAGCTTGACCGCGCGCTGGCCTGCGGGCATCGTCAGGTCGAACGCCGGGTCGATCGCCACCGGCGCCCGGGCGCGACCACCGCCGCCACCCCCGCCGCGACGCCCCGGGGCGACCTTGCCGTCGTCGGTCTCGCCCAGCAGCCGGGCGGGGATCGTGGGCCAGAACATCGCCGGCAACGGGTCGGCCGGCGTGCGCAGGGCAAAGATTCGATCGCCCGAGAGGGTTCCGCCGCGCAGCTCCACCGCCGCACTCTGCCCCCGAGGCATCGCCATCGGGAACGCCTCTACCGCGAACGGGACCGCGCCGATCAACAACCGATAGACCGTCCGACCCGACCCCGCAAAGCGAGAGTCGCAGAACTCCAGGAGGTATTCTGACACTCCTCGGCGATCACCACCTTTGGACCACCCGTCGCACCGCCGAGAGGAAGGGGACGGATTCACCACAGCGACCCTACCGCGGCCTTTCGGCCGCAACCAAAGTATTATCGGACCATGGATCATTCTAATCACTCGGCGACACCTGGATTTCCAGGTTCATGCGACTCGCGAGGTCCGCGAGCCCGGCTTCCCAGCCCTGGCCGGAGAGGCTCGGAGGCACGACAATGTGCGCGGTCATGGCAAACAGGGGGACGCCGCTGATCGGCGCCGGTGTCGTCTCCGAATCCATGGATTCGATGTTGATGCCGCGTGCTGAGAGGTAGTGGGCCACCTCCTGGATGATCCCTTCGTGATCCGCCCCGCGGACTTCGACCCGATAGGGCAGCCAGCCGGGATGGGCCTGGGCATCGGTCGGCTCGGCACGCGTGGTCGTCACCTTGTAGCCCTGGACGGTGAGGCGTTCCAGGTCCGTCTCCAGGCCGGCAATTTGCTCCGTCGGCAGGGAGACCAGCATCAGGATCGCGAACTCGCCGCCGAGTCGGGCCATGCGACTGGTCTCCACATTGCCGCCACGGTCGAGCAAGAGCCGGGTCACCGTATCCACGATCCCGATCCGGTCAGGACCGGTCAGAGTCAGGACGAAATTGCTCCGCATCGAAGGCGACTCCATCCGGAAGGACTGACGCGTCACGAGGGTTCACCCGCTCACGGTGCCTGGATGACCGGGCAGGCATTCAGGAGCCGCCGGCCTTGCTGCTCATCGATCTGGAGCTGGTCCAGCAGGCGCCGCCGGATCGTGCGGAGCAGGCCCTCGACCCCTTCCGGGCAGGGATCGGCCAGGGCGATCGCGCCCCCGGCCCGCTTGTCGTGGCCGCCGGCATGGCCCAGCCCGTTGACCACCGCCTGAAGCGTCTCGCCGGCGCGGCCGCCCAGTTGCCCCGCCCGCAAGGAGAGCTTCATCTGCCCGTCGAAGACCCCCGCGGCCAGCGCCCAGTTCACCTGGTCAAACCGGATGAAAAAGTCCGCGATCTCGGCCACGATGTCCGGCTGAGTGACCGAGCCGCACCAACTGACGACCAAATGATCATAAAGGAACGCATTCGCCAGGGCATTCTGGAACGTGGCGAAGTGGCTCTGGGGCAGCTTGGGATTGCGGATCCGGGCCAGGAGGTCCTTATCAGCGCGGGGGAAGAGCCAGATCAGGGCGCCGTCATCCAGCGAGCTGGCTTCGCGGGGATAGCCCATGGTCTCCGACTCGATCCCATAGAGCAACGCCGTGGCCAACGCCGGCGGCACGATCACCCGCTGTTCGATCAGGTAGCCGGTGATCATCGTGCTGGTGGCGCCCAGATGAGTGCGGATATCGCGGAACAGGACGCCGTCGAGCACGCCGCCGGTGTCGTGATGGTCGATGACGACCTGGGGCGTCGCCGCCTCGCTGGAGCGGCGCCCCGTCCGGGGCTGAGTATCGACCATCACCACGGCCGTCGCCGCATCCGGATTGGCCGCCTCGACCGGGACCATCGGGATGCGAATCAAGTCGACCATGGCCCGGTTCTCCGACCGCGCAATGATCCCATCGAGCGTCAGGAGGACCGGCTTGCCGGGTTGAGTGGCCTCGACCAGGGCCTTCACGCCCAGCATGCTGGCCAGCGAATCCGGGTCGGGATTGACGTGGGAGACGACCACCACGCGGGAAAACGGCTGAAGGGTCGCCAACAGCCGCTCGGAGCGCATCCGCCGGCCGAGATCGGGCTCACCGTCCGAGGTCGTGCTCTGGGGGTCGGCCGTCATCGTCGGCTGGATCCCGGGGCAGCTCGAGCCGGCCGGGGCGCTCGCGATCCGACGAACGGGTCGGCTCCGGGGCTCGATCCCCCGAGTCTACGGCAAGCGGCGGCTGGTCCGCCAGAGTGTGGCGACCCAGGGCAGCGCATCCAATCATGGTCGCACGCCGCGCTAAGACGACTCGATCTGCTGGATGGTGGCTTGATCGAGGACCGGCCCGGTCTGGGGTGCTGCCCCGGGACGAGGCGCGCGGAGGCCCTGCCGTACCTCCACTTCTTCGATCACCCGGCTCACTGCGGCGTCAGAGCGGGCGCGCTGGGCGGGGTCAGCTCGCGAATCCCGGAGGTTCGCGGACCCGGTCGGTTCGCGAAGGCCAGCAGCAGCCCGAGCCCGATCACCAGGACCAGGGCATTCAGCCGGACCGACCGGCGATGGAGCCGCAGGAAGCGCTGGTGGGCCGAGGGCCCCTCGTCCCGCGCCCGATTGATCTGGGGCACCAGCGAGTTGCCCGCATAGAGCATGATCAAGGTGCAGGCCAAGAGCGCCAGGGCCTGCACGCCCACCAGGGGGCCGCGGTACTCCTGGAAGCACAACGGTCCGGCCACGAACGCCGGCAGCGCCAGGGAGCCGCAGGTCGCGCCCCAAAGGTAATGAGATCGTCCCGCTTTCTGCGGGTTCTAGGGGATATAGCGAAGAGAGCTCCTTGGTCTTAGGCTGGCAG
>JAJPJC010000367.1 GCA_021324445.1 Isosphaeraceae bacterium | reverse complement strand
CGAGCGGCGTGGCCGCATGCGCCGATCGACTTGAGCCTCGCCCGACCACCCCTGGTGGCTCCCTCTTCACGATCGATAGTGGCTCTCATTTCGAGATCGGTCCCAATCTGGCGGATAAGCGAACGGATCGACTGATTCGAGCACTCCTCAGGTAGAGTTTCCTTGAGTCGTGCGAGCTTTGACGCGGTGTTCCTCGGACCACAAGGAAGAATCCGGACAAGACCGGTGGGCTCTCCTCCATCGCCCTCAGCACGTCCTCAGCTTCGTCATCCGAGGGGCAGATCAACTGACCAGTCGGCTGGTCCGCGAGGTTCTTGAGCACCTCCTCGGTCGATTCGGCCTCTTTCGACAATTGTTCAAGCCATCTTGGTTGCTCTTCCGCGCTCTCCAACTTGAAGGCGGGTCCAATGGGACGGACCGGCGATGGGGCGTCTCGTCGCGACTCCGATCCGGCTCCGGGGGCGGCGAGCCCATACGAAACTCGACCGGACCTTGGATCAGGGCGAACGGCTGGCTCTGACCGTTGACGGACCACCTGCGTTTGCCCCAGTCCTTGAGCTTTACCAACTGGGCATCGACCTCCTTGAGCTTGTCTGACCGCCCCCACTTCCACAGGGTCCATTCCGCCGCACTGTGAACGCCTGCATCGGAGTCGTTCCGGTAGAGGTCGAGCAGCTTGCCAGTCAACGACTCACGCTCGCCGGAGGATAATCCCTCCGTGCCAGTAAGGGATGGACATCCCAGGGGCCGGGTCGGTGGCGGTTCAAGAGACCGGTTGGATCGGCATCCGTCGCGGGCCATGCGGCGTTGTCGCACCAAGCCGCAGTGGAACCGATCGATCACGGTCCATCAAGCGGCTGGGATGGTAGCGGACCGGCGCGGGCTCGTCAAGGTCATTTTGAAATTTTTTTGGGATTGCTCGCGCAAGCCGAACCGTGATGCTTGCGAGAACTGGATATCTAGATCGCACGGACGCACGGCGCCGCGCGGCCGCTCTGGGCGCATCCCCCTGGACCGCGGGGAGCCTGGCTGCTCCTAAAAGCGAGACACGCGACCCTACTGGAGAGCCTCCTCGAAGGCTTCCACATCGCTGATGGACCCGATCACTCTGTCCAGCCCGTTGTCAGGATCGGGTACCTTGGCGAGCCGCCGCTGCAACTCGGCGACCGCTTGCTCGACCGCTTCTTCTTCCTTCGACATGGCGGAAGTCCCCGCTTCGTTTCGATGAAGGTTGGCGGTCCTCACCGCCCATCATGTCATGCCCGCCGGGCAGGGACCAGACCGGCCGCGCGAATCTCGACAGGGGCTCGCCGCCCCGATCCAGCCGACGCGGGCTCAGCGCACCCGGTAGAGCCGTTGTGCTTCGCCGATCGGGACGGGCGGCTCCAGCACGCCCGCGTTGACCAGGCTGGCGAAGAGCTCGGGCGTGACGAACGGCGTGAAGCCGTAATGGCCCGGGGAGCGATAACGCGCGATCTCGGCCCAGTCCACATACACGTGCGTGATCCCGCGCTCCCGGAGGGCCCGCCGCACCTGGTCCGGGCTGCGGCCGCGCGCCAGGGTCTCGATGGTCTCGTGGTTGAAGACCGTGTTGTAGACCAGGGGATGGTCGATGTAGAAGACAGCCGCCTGGCCGACGAGCAGGACCTTGGATCCCGGCGGCAAGACCGCGTTCAACTGCGCCAGGGAGGGGTTGAGCGTCTCCGGGACCTGGGCGCGGAGGGCGCGATAATCCTTGGTCCATTCGTTGAGCCCGCAGAGCACCGTCGCGATGTAGGCCAGGTTGGACAGGATCGAGACGGCCATCACGGCCGCCAGCAGGAGCGTCCAGGCCGTGCGCCGGATGGCGTCGGCCCCGATGCTCGCCAGCATCGCCAGGGCCGGCAGCAGGGGGATCCAGAAGCGGTCGAGGCGATGCGTCAGGAGCCACCAGGTCAGGAACAGGTAGACCACGTAGGCCCACAAGGCCAGGACCAGCCGTCGTGAGCCCCGCCGCAGGAGTGCCAGCGGCGCCAGCGCGGCATACAGCGGCGATTGCCAGTCCGAGCGGCCCGAGATGTCGACCACCGCCGCGGCCAGGGCCTTGGCCGCGATCGGCCGCGGGCCATGGGCGCGCCACCACTTGGCATCCTGGTCAGCGTCCCAATGCCGGCCGCCGAAGACGCGATAGCCCAGCGGGTAGACCGGGTTCCCCGTGTCCATCACGTTCCTGGTCAGCCACGGGACCATCACCACCGCCCAGCCGGCGAGGAAGGCCAGGACGATCCGTGCTGAGCGATGCCGGACAGCCGCGACGACCGCGAGAACGCCGAAAGGCACGACGGCCGAGACCAGCGCCGGGTACTTGCAGGCCATCGCGCCGCCGGCCAGCAGTCCGGCGACGCCCCAGAGCCGCTCCCGATCCGGGGGATCGGTCGTGCCGGCACGGAGGGCCAGGGCCAGCAGCGCCGCGTGATAGCAACACAGGGGCCCTTCGACATAGGGGATCACCGCCAGGCGATAGACCCACGGCGTCGTCAGGTAGATGACCGCCGCGCACCAGGCCGCGCGGGGCGAGACGCATCGCCAGATCGTCCGGGCGATCAGGATGGCCGTCGTCGGGGCGAAGAACGCCACCAGCAACTGGCCGGCCAGCGCGCCGGTCCACCAGTCGTCCAGCACCTCCATACCCAGGAGGTGCAGCATCTCCACGCTCAAAGGCATGCCGGCGTAGACGTTGTGGGGCAGGAACGCGATCGACCCCTGCTGGAAATACTCCTTGGGGGCCTGGAGATGATAGCTCAGCGCGTCGTAGTCGATCGTCGGCAGCATCGCTCCCAGCGCCATGAGGACGAGGAACGGGCCCGCGACGAGAGCCAGCCCCAGCCGCGCGACGACGACCCGCGCGGCGCCGGCCGGCCGGCGATCGGGCTCGATCGCGCCGGGCGCCGGGAGGTCACCGCGCCGCGTGCGCCGGTGGATCGCTTCCAGCGACTCGGCGAGGATCAAGCCGGTCAGGCCGATCCGGATCGGCCAGGGCCCCAGCGCGCCCATGCGGCCGATCAGCAGGGTGATCACCCCGAGGCCCGAGGCCCCCAGGGCGAAGGCCAGGGCCGGCCGCTGCCAGCGGTCGAACCGATCCCCCACCCCGAGGCCCCGCAGGGCCAGCCGTCCCAGGGCGACGGCCGCGCCCGCGATCCAGCCGGCGGCGAGCACCACCGGCAGCCGTTGCGGCAGGTTCTCCACATGACTCAGCTCGCGCACCGCCATGCCGACCTGGGACTGCTCGAACCGGACCCCCGGGATCAACTCCGGCACGAGCTGCACGAGGAAGATCCCCCGCCGCACCGCCCCGTAACCGGCCGGGGCATTGGGGAGCGGTTCGACGAGGAACCAGGCCAGCCAGGCGGCCTCGACGACGGCCAGGAGGGCCAGTCCGATCAGCCAGAGGGTGGAACCGTCGCGTCTGGGTCGAGTCACCGCACCATCTGCCATTCGGATTCACTTCTCAATGGAACCTCGCCCTTGGGACGCTGGGGCAGCCGCCCTCGGCTGCCCTCTGCCAGCCCAGGGCCCCTGGCCCACACGTTCCCCGTGCCGGCGACCTCTTCAGGATGCTCCCAACGGTACGACGAGGGCAAGTGCTCGTTCGCCGTCTCCCAACCTGACTCCACGCGATGCCGGGGAATCGCTGGCCATCGAGGTCCGGTGAGGATTCAAGAAATCCCTCACCGGTCCGTCTTGCTGGATCCTTCAAGCCACGTTAGACTCGCAGATGTCGGTCCCTGACGCATTGATGCGTGCTCGTCGGTCTGATGGTACCGAGGGTGGGGATCCGACCCAATTCGGGATGGAGGTCGCCGTATGACCCGATCCTCGATGTTCACGACCGCGCTGCTGGTGGCCGGCGCGCTTTGGGAGGGAGCCAGTCTGTGCCAGGCTCAGACCCACGCCTCAGGCGCAACCGAGCGGGCTCTGGCCGCCCACAAGGACATCGCCAAGACTCACCTGAAAGGGGCGCTGCTGGAGGGCTACAACCAAGCCTTGACTCAGACCTCGGCCGCGGCCCTCGCTGGGGCGGATCGAATCCGGGCCGATGCGGACACAGTCGCCCAATGTCAGGCCGTCCTGGAGAAGACGGTGCCACACATGCAGCAGTGGACCGTGCAGCTCCGGCGTGAGTACCGCCGGCTTCAAGGCGAGAACCAGGCGCTACACGCGGAGTACGCGCGCTTGCAGAACCTCCCCAAGTGGTCCCAGAAGTATCAGCTCGAAGCCGCCTATCAGCGGAAGCTCGCCCCGCACATCGTGGCGTACCGGATCTATTTGGCCAAGAGTCAGGCGCGGAAGGCAATGCTGATCGGTATGACGTTCTGCGCGCGAGTCATTCAGAAACACGACCCGCAACTAGGTGCCCGTTGGGCCGGCGAGATCAGCCGGCTTCAGGTTGCGCGGTGAGCGATCCGGCGCAAGCAATTCGGATCACTTGACCTGTTCTCACTTCCATTTCAGTCGATCGCCTTCTCCGGGCCAGGGCCATTCCCTCTGGGGATCCGCTCCAGCCGTCAAACTCGTTCAATTCGGAGAAGTCTTCGGTCGATCTTCTCAAGGAGGACGATCGCCGCACTGGCCGGGGAGGTCGGTTCGTGGCATGCCGAGACGGCGCTCCGTGTGCTGGGGATGGGTGTGATCCATGCGAGCGGCTCGGGCGCGACGCTCTCCCTGGCTTGCGGTCACGATTCTGACCTGCTGCTTCCGCGGGCTGGACCTGGCCGGCGCGGAGGCCCCTGCCCTGTTGAACGGCTCGCCCACCACGACCCAGCCGTCGAGTCCCTGGGTCGAGCCCGGGGACTCGCCGACTTCGGCCTCAGGTCCCGGTGCGGCCGGGGACTCCGGCTCGTCGCGGCCGCGGCGGCTGCTGGCGCGGTGGTTGCTCCGCATTCAGGCGACGCCGGCCGATCGCGCGCCAGCCGGCCGGGCGCCGGCGCCGGAGAGCGGGGCGCCGCCGGCGATCGTGCAGCCCAGCGCTCCGGGTGCTCCGGAAGTGACTGGGATTCGTCTCCCCAGCCCACGACCCGGGCCCGGCGCGGCCCCCGAGGAGGCTGTCCTCCAACCGCCGCCGGCGACCCCGACCGCCCCGACTCCCTTGTTGCTCAACCGCGCCCTCCAGCTCCAGGATTCCCCGGTCCGCGTCTTCGGCTGGATGCAAAACAGCTTCACCGGCAACGCCAACGGCGTGCCCGCCAACCGCGAGAACTTCGGCGTCTTCCCCAACCACCTCGCCGACCAGTGGATGGGGAACCAGTACTATCTGGCGCTGGAGAACCCCCTCGAGGCCGTCGACACGGTCAACTTCGGCTTCCGGTTCGACATGCTTTTCGGTAACGACTGGCAGTTCACCAAGGATTATGGGCTGTTCGATCGCGCCTTCCCGAACAACCACTTCGCGGGGTTGGACCTCCCGCAGATTTATGCGGAGGTCCATCTGCCGATCTTGACCCCGCGGGGCCTCGATCTGCGGGCCGGACGGTTCTTCTCCTTGACCGGCTTCGAGAGCCCGATGGCGATCGCACGCCCCCAGTTGTCGGTCCCCTACTCGATGAATTACACGCCGTTCACCTACTTCGGCGCCCTTGCCAGCCTGCACCTGCACGACCGACTCAACGTCTTCGGCGGGACCATCGACGGCTTCGACCGCTGGCCCAACCAGCCCTATAAATGGGGTTTTCTCGGCGCGATGGCGTGGACCTCGCCCGACCAGAAACTGAACCTGATCGTCGGCGGGGCCGACGCCTACGACCAGCTCCCCCGGTTCCCGCCGGCCAATACCCCGTTCCTGCCGGTCGGCGTGCCCGGGCCCGGATTCCTCCCCGGCCGGCTCAACCCGTTCTATAACCAGAGCCGGCGGGCCTACCTCATCAGCGTCGCCACTTACAAGTGGACCAGCAAGTTGACCCAGGCCATGGAGGTCGATAGCGTCTTCGACCCCAAGATCCTCGGCTACGGCGACGATCCCTATGTGGCCCACTCCGCGGCGTACTACGGTTTCGTCAACTGGTTCCTCTACCAGTTCAACGACAAGGTGACCGGAATGTGGCGGAGCGAGATCTTCTGGGATCCCTATGGATTGGCGACCGGCGTCGCCGATGTGTTTCACGAGATCACCCTGGGGCTGAACATCCGGCCCAAGCCGTGGCTCTGGGTCCGCCCCGAGGTTCGCTACGACTGGGCCCAGTACACTCACCCCTTCAACGATGGGACGCGGAACAGTCAGTTGACCATGGGATTCGATGTGATCGTTCTCTTCTAAAGAGAAACTCAGGAAGGTGGGGCAGCCGGGGCGGCTGGCCCATGAAAGAGCAGGAGGAGCCAGGAGATGATTTGGATAAGGGCATCATTGTATACGGCATTGATTGGCCTGGTGCTGGCCCGTGGAGTCCAGGCCCAACCGCCGCCGCCCCCGCCACCCCCGCCGGACGGGTCGCCCCACGCCGCCGGGGCGGCGGCGCCAGCCCTGGCACCGCTCCCCGCGGCGGCGAGCACCCCGGTGACGTACACGATCAATCTCAAGACGCGCCAGGCCTGCGCCACGCCCCATGCCAAGAACCTGGCCCGGGCGGAAGGCGGCTTCATCGACGTCGCCACGCCGACCCCAAATACCGTGACGGTCACAATGACCGGCACCACGGCGGCCAACAGCTACCTGGGTTGCACGGGTGCGGCGGCCGAGACGTTCCACCTCATCCAGGAGTTTGAGATCACCTGCTCGGATCCGAACGTCAAGGCGGTCTCCCTGACGCTGGAGAGCGCGCTGGTGGGCTTCGTCCGGAGCAAGGGGCGGGCCGGCGCCTGCATGCGGCGCGCGGAGGTGAGCGTGACCCCCGCGGCCGGGGAGGGCTCTCCACTGGCCGTGGCCTATCCGCCGTTGTGCGTCGAGGGGACGCACGGCCAGCTCTGCAACCAGCACTTGCCGCCGGTCGAAGGCTCGCCCATGCCGCTGGGCCGGTATACCCTCGTGGCGAACTTCGTCCTCGATACCCGGGCGAGTGGCTTGTGCGACGCGCATTCGGTTGCCGACTTCGACCCGGACACCGTCTTGCCCGCCGACTGGGTGCGGACCCGTGATCCCTTCCAGGGCGTCTCCAAGAAGGCCTTCGGCTTCACGTTCTCGGTGGCGGCGGCCACGCCCAGCGAGAAGCCGGCCCTCCCGGGCGGGATCCGCGAGCGGCCCGCCTCCCCGGTGGAGGAACCGGCCCGACCGAGCGCCCCCGCGGATCGAGGAGCCCGCGCGGCGTCGCTCCGGGGAAGCCCCGATCCGGGCCCGATGCGATGATGGCAATCTGAGAGCCATCCAGTTGCTTTGTTGCAACATGATGAGGGATTCGGATAACACGTCGGGGTCGTGAATTCCCGAGAGTGGGTTGCACCGGTTAGGATGGGCGCGACACCTGGGGTGGAGTCCCGGGTCGAGGGGATCTTGCGTCTCGAGAGATCGCGATGCCAAACCGGGAGTTTTCGACGCTCGATCGGCGGCAGGTTCTCCGCGTCGGGCTGCTGGCCGGGCTGTCGGCGGTCGCCGGTTGCGGTGAGCCGGGGGTCAAGCGGATCACGGCCACGCCCAGCGTGGGCGGGACTCGCGCCCGGCTCGCGCGGTTCCGCAGTCTTGCCGCGCGGGCTGCGGCCCGATCCAGGTCGGAAAAGTAGCCCACAGGCCCGCCGCGTCCCGCGCGTTCGCGCGGTCCTCCCAAGGCGGCGCCGCGCCGATCTCCTCGCACGCCGGCCGATCTCCGTCTGCGATCACTCGAAGGGAGTGCCTGGCGATGCGGCGGATACCCGAGCGCGGTTCGCACCACGGTTTCACCCTGATCGAACTCCTAGTGGTGATTGCGATCATCGGCGTCCTGATTGCCTTGCTCTTGCCGGCGGTGCAATCGGCGCGTGAGGCGGCGCGGCGGTCGCAGTGCGTCAACAACCTCAAGCAGATCGCGCTGGCGGCGCAGCACTACCACGTTGCCAACGGGACATTCCCGGTCGGCAGCTTGATGAAGCCCGATCCCATGTTCCTCTGGTACCAGGTCGATGACCAGAGCACCTTCGTCTCGATGCTCGGTTTCTTCGACCAGCCGGCGCTGTACCACGCGATGAATTTCGACCGCAGCATTTTCTCCGGGGTCAACAGCACCGTGGCGGCGACCGGCCTGGCTGTACTCTGGTGTCCCAGCGACGGCCAGATCATTGGCAAGCGGAGCCGCTTCGGCCCCTACGCCGGTTATGCCGGCACCATCGATAATCCCAACCTCACCGTCGCCTACAGCAGCTACAGCGGCTGCGGCGGGACGTGGTACCCCGAGGTGCTGAGCTTCGGCGACTGCTTCGTGAGGTACCCGACCCCGATCAGCAGCAGCGCCCACTTCACCGCGATCAATAACTCTCTCAACGGCATCTATCGTTATGGCATCCCGACGTCGATCGCCGGGGTCACCGATGGGACGAGTTCCACCCTCTTCTACAGCGAGAAGGCCAACGGCGCCTTCTCCACCCGGGACTCGCTCATCAGCCCCAACGCCAACGACTCGGCCTGTTATAACTGGTGGGGCGACTGTGTCTCGGGCGATACGATCTTCTCGACGCTGTACCCGATCAACGCGTTCCGCAAGGTCCCGCTGGTCCGGGACGAAGACGATGTCTCCTGGGTCGAGGGGGCCTCGAGTTTCCATCCAGGCGGCGCGAACTTCGCGTTCGCGGACGGCTCGGTCCACTTCCTCAAGGACTCGATCAGCAGTTGGCCGTTCCAGGCAGCCACAGGGCGCCCCATCGGCGTCATCGACAACAGCGGAGTCTACTCCCTGGCGCCCGGCACACGGATGGGCGTCTACCAGATGTTGTCAACCCGCGCGGGCGGCGAGGTCATCGGTTCGGACCAGTATTGATCTCCTGGCGAGCGGCTCGAGCTCCCGCGCTGCGCCGGCTCGCGCCCTGCGCCATCGCGGAGCCGCTCGGCTTCGTGGGAATACGGAAGAAATAGACCGTGCCTGAATTCGGTTCCGTATAAACCTTGGCGGCCTGGGCCACGTCGGTGAAGGTGCCGATGATCTCTCCCGCGCTGGTCAGGTTGCGTGCGCCGCCGATCGAGTAGACGCGATGGGGAAACACTCGATCCGAGATCGCGAACTCACGCCACGTGGTTCCATTGTCGGGGCTCACCAGGCAGGCGAGCCGTTTGCGGTCATCGAGCGTGGACACGAAATACATCGGGGATTCGGGATTCGCCCGATCCGTCACCAAGACGCCACTGTCATTCGGCTGTTTCGGCGTACGGTGGGCGAAGATCGGCTCGAGATCCAGTTCCTTTCGCCCCGTGGCGGCATCGTACCGCAGATAGCGCTGGCGCTCCGGGCTGGTCTTGGCCCAGTAGACAAAGTGCAATTTGTTCTTCTTGAAGAGAAACGCGGAGAGCCACGAATGCACGTCCAACTCGTCGTCGCGTGAGATGCGCGTGGTCGGTCCAGACTCATCGCTCACCATGGGCACCGTCAGCGGCTTGCCGTCCAGCGTGACCCAGGTCTCTCCCCCGTCGGTCGTCTTCATCGCCTGGATCGAGCGGTACAGGTAGGCATGGAGATCGTTGGTTGTCCAGGCGGCGTAGAGCGTGCCATCGTCGCCCAACGTCAGGTGCGGATACTGAGTAACCGCCTTCGGTCCCGCCACCAGCAGGCGGATCGTCTTCCGCACGACCCCGTCGGTTCCGATGACATGGAACGTTCCGTTATGGGCGAAGTAATAGAGACGTTGACGGGCCTCGTCCAGAATTTGACAGTACTTTCCGGCCGAACCGCCGACGAGCGTCGTCGTGATTGGCTTTGCCCTCGGCGCGGCGAAGCGCGACAGGTAGGCGTTGCCATCGGCAAAATCGGGCCGAGTCAGATACAACGTCCCCCTACTACGACTTTGTCATTTGGGGTGTTCGGGCGTATAATAGGGGTATGAAGACCACCAATCGTCTACCTCATGCTCCCACAGAACCGCTGCCGGAGCTGACCGAGTTCCT
>JAJPJC010000030.1 GCA_021324445.1 Isosphaeraceae bacterium | reverse complement strand
GGCTGTGCCGGGGGTTGGGGGCGGCGCCAGGGTGTAGGGCTCGGTGGGTTTGGGTGGCCTGGTCAGGTCCTGGGGCTCACGCCCCAGGCTAAATAATGCCGCCCCCGATCGGGGGCTGAAAAGGCTTGTGGAACAGACTCTAAGAGGGAAAGGCGTCTCGATAATTCTTTCGAGCCAACTGCTTGCTTTCGATTTCCGCTGCCCTATAATCAGTGCTTGTGGTCCCGAGTCGAAATCCTGACCCAGGTGAGTCGGTCTCCTGGACCAAGTGCACCGTCTGGTGCGATCCGGCCGGGCAGACTGGCCGAACGTCGTGCGATTCGTTGACACTGCGCGAATTCCTCTCCCGAACCGCGCGGGCGACCCCTCCCTTCCGACCAGACTCTCCGGGCTCGGTCCTCGGCGGCCGTGCCTTCCCCAGAGTGTTAAGGGACGCGAGCATGAATGACCCTCGTGAGACGCAATGGCCTCGTCGACGGCTCCTGGTCTCGGGCCTCTCGCTCTTTAGTGGCGCCCTGACGCTGGGCTCGGCGAGCCTGCTCAGCGGCTGCGGCGACGACAAGAGTGCAGGACCGCTTGAGAACGTCGTCGACCCGACCAAGACCCAGGCCGGCCAGGACTCGATGAAGGCCTACATGGGTCAAATGCAGGCGAAGACCGGGAAGACAGGGAAGAAGAAGTGAGCAGGGGTCCCAAGGGGACCTGGTTCCGGGGAGATCCCGGATCCCTCGGCGCCGGCAACGGGGTCGAACGGTTCGGTTCGGTTCGGCCCGCGGTCTCCGCGCCGGATAGGCTAGGCTCCGTATCGGTCAGTCCGCTCGTGCTTTGGATTCATCCAAACGTAGTTGGATGAAGCTTCGTTATCTGTTATCTTCAGCCAGAGGAGTCAGAGTCGATGCGATCACGATTTCGGGTCGGGTTCACTTTGATCGAGCTTCTCGTCGTCATCGCCATCATTGCCGTGCTGATCGCCCTGCTCTTGCCGGCGGTGCAGGCGGCGCGCGAGGCGGCCCGGCGGGCCCAGTGCACCAACAACCTCAAGCAGATCGGGTTGGCGATGCACAACTATCACACGGCCTACAACACCTTCCCGATGGGTGTCTCGGCCTCGAACAATCCTTGGAACACGACGCACTGCGGCTGCGCGACCCTGGTGACGTGGGACGGCTGGAGCGTCCACGCGATGCTCCTGCCCTACCTCGAGGCGGTGCCGGTTTACAACGCGATCAACTTCTTCTTCGATCCGCTAGTGTGCAGCAGCGGCAACTTCAACAACACGGGGTTTCAGACGGTGATCCCGGGTTTCCTCTGCCCGTCCGACCCGTTCTCGGGGAAGAAGACGGGGTTCATCAACAACTATTGCGGCAGCGTCGGCACCACGATCGGCGTCATCCAGAACTACGGTCCGCGGGGCAATTCGATCGGGGTCTTCTCGTACCAGCAGCCCTATGGGCTCAGCGATATCACCGATGGGTCCTCGAATACCGTGGCCTGGTCCGAGGCGCTGGTCGGCGATACGTGCGGGAGTTACAGCATCAAGACCGACATCTACAGGGGCAACGGCGTCGCGACCGCCGGTTACTGCTGGACCTATAATGCCGAGACGAATGCCAACTACTATTTGCAGACGGCCCTGGCGGGGATCTGCAATGCGGGCTGGCAGTCGATCGCGACCACGGGATCGAACGGCACGTACACCCTCGGCTGTAACCGGGGCAACTGGTGGGGCTGGGGCGCCGAGGCCATGTCGCTGTTCAACACGATCGTGCCTCCGAGCTCGACCCAGTATGCATGGAGTTTCTGCCGTAGCGGCTGCAACGGGTGCTGCGGTGGCAATCCCTGTGCACTCGCGGACCACAGCGAGATCGCCAATGCCAACAGCGCCCACCCCGGCGGCGCCAACGTCCAGATGGCCGACGGCTCGGTTCGGTTCGTCAAGAGCTCGATTGCCATCCAGACCTGGTGGGCCCTGGGCACGCGGATTGGCGGTGAGGTGATCAGCTCGGATTCCTATTGAGTCGTCGCGGGTGGCGCGTGGCCGGCGGCGGCGTGAGTTTCACGACGCCGCCAGCCACTCCCAACGAGGTGGGCGAACTTGGCGATGCCGCAGACCGAACCGGAGCGGTCCCTCCCGCGGGATGCCACGGCCCCGGACCTGTCGCGGCGGGCTGTGCCGCGCGCCTCGCGGCTGGCGGGTTGGCTCGGCCTGGCGAGTCTGCTGGCGATCGTGCTGGGCCTGGCCGGCTATCGCTGGTCGCGGGCTGAGCTCCAGCGGGTCGAGCGTGAGATTAACGAGGGGCGCATCGGCGCGGCCCAGGCGCGGCTGGCGCGGCTGTCGGCGCTGGGCCTGGGGGGCGTCGAGGCCGACTACTGGCGCGGAGTCTGCGCCGAAACCCAGGGGCAGGTCGATGAGGCCCTGGCCACCTACGCGGCGATTCCACCGGGTTCGGCGCGATACGCCAACGCCGCGCTGCGGCGCGCCCATCTGGCGATGGAGCACGGGCGGTACTCGGAGGTGGAACGGGCGCTGGAGCCGGCCGTGTTCCCGCGGACCAGCCTGGCCTTCGCCCTGCGCGAACGCGACTTGCAGCATGTCTATTTCTTCACCGGACGGTCCGACGATCTCCGGCGGAGGAAGCATGAGGAATGGGCCATCGCGACCAACAAGGCCGAGGTCCTGCGCACCCACTGGCAGATCGACGAGCCCAAGGCCGCGCCGCTGCGCACCATCGGCGAGCGGTTGGAGGACATGGGACGACAGGCGCCCGCGGATGACCGGATCTGGCTCGGTCGCGCCAACCTGGCGATCCGCACAGGACAGCTTGCCGCGGCCGATGCCTGGCTGAAGAAATGCCTGGCACGCCGCCCCGACGACCCGGCGGTCTGGCGGACTCGGCTGGAGTGGGCGACGACCGCGGACCAACTGGCCGAGGCGGTCGATGCCCTGCGCCACCTCCCCGCCGAGCGGCTCGAGCCCGAACAGCTCTTGACCCTCCGAGCCTGGCTGGCTGCCCACGTCGGCGATGAGCGCGCCGAGCAGTCGAGCTTGACGCAGTTGCTCGAACAGGTGCCGGGCGATACCCAGGCCCTGTCGCGACTGACGGAGCTCGCCGTGCGGGCCGGCCGGACCGACGAGGTCACGCGGCTTCGCCGCCGCAAGGCCGAGCTCGACCGGGCCGCGGATGGCTATCGGCGGTTCCTTTATACGGCGGTCCCCACCGGGCACTTTGACGAGCTGGGCCGGCTGGCCGAGACCCTGGGCCGCTGGTTCGAGGCGCGGGGCTGGTGGACCCTGGCCCTGCGCGACGCGGCCCATGCCGAGGAGGCCCGCGCCGCCCTGGCCCGGCTCGACCGCCGCGCGCGCGATCGGGCAGCGCTGGAGGCTGTGGGGAAGCCGCCGCGCACCGTGGCCGACGCGCTGGCCGACCTCATCCCGACCGGCCCGGGCGATCGAGCCGGTTCCCCATCCCTGGCGGCCGTGCCGGTCTTCCGCGACGATGCCGGGGCTGTCGGTCTCCACTCCGTTTACGATTACGATCCCACGCCCCTGTGGCGAATGCCCGAGATGATGGGGGGCGGCGTGGGCCTGCTCGACTACAACGGCGACGGCTGGCTGGATGTCTACGCCGTCCAGGGCGGGCCGCTCTCCAACGCATCGATCCCGCCGCCGACCGCCCAGCGCGACCGGCTCTTCCGCAACCGGGGG
>JAJPJC010000530.1 GCA_021324445.1 Isosphaeraceae bacterium | reverse complement strand
TTCACCACGATATCGCGGAGCACGCCCGCCCGTCGCGCCGCCTCCGAGACGGGCCGTTGCTCGCTGACCTCATCGAGGTTGCTGTTATCGCGGATGCGGCCGACGTAACTGCTGCCGGCTGCGACGATGACATTCCACCAGGCGAACTCGGCGTACCAGCGGTCCATCACGTAACAGTGAGCCGGCTGCAACGATTTCCTCAGGATCTGTTTCTCGTCGGTCTTACCGCCGTTGAGTGCGGAGGTGACCTCGATGCGGGTCGGCAGACTCCGATCGACATCGAAGTGGGTATGGAACCGCCAGCCGCAGCGCGTCTTGCCGTTCTTGTCGCGGAGGTAGGCCGCCTCGGCCAACGAGGCCAGGGTCTTGCCCACGCTGCCATCGACGGCGGTGAGCACCTGGCGGACGTACTCCTTGCCCACGCCGCGGGAAGGGGGGACCTCGGCCCAGAGTCCGGCGATGATCGCTTCGAGCCGTTGGTGATCGAAGACCTCAACGGCTTCGGATAATACGACTTTGTCAGTTATGCAGGAATTCGCTCCGGCACGGTCATGAGTTCACGCAACAGCACTTCCTTAGCAGCCTGGCGGCGGAGCCAGTCGACGATCTGCCGATGGACCTCCGGTAACGGGACCCGCCGCCGATCCGGCCGCGGGGAACGCGCCCGCCGCCGTCGGCCCGGACGGGTCTGTTGCTGGCGGTGCGGCCACTCCCGCCACACCAGGAAACTGTACGCCAGCATCACCCTCACGGCATGCCGATGACAGCCCGGCCACAACCGCCTCTGATCCTGATCCCAACCCAAGAGTCCCTTGGCCTCTTGGTGATACCGCTCCACCCAATGCCGCCGATGCGCGTACTCCACCCAGCGATCCAACGGCACTTTCGGCCCGAAATTGCTCCCGTAATACTTGAGCTTCCCCTCGGCCGTCCCTTCCCCGATCCGCCCGCCCACCTTGCGGCGACCCGAGGAACTCACGCGGAAGGTCCGCACCGCCACCAAGCGGCCCCTCAGCCAGCCTTGGCTCCCTTCCCGCCAGGCCACAGTCCGCCCCGACCGCGCCGGCATGGAAGCGATGACCGCGTCGGCCCGCCGCGCCGCGCCGCCCCGGCGGCTCAACGCCACGGCGAAGTCGCAGCGCACGGCCACGATGGAACGCTCGCGGCGTTTCTCCAAGCCTGCCAAGAAGTTGGGGTTGTCGCCGTAGTCCGCGCCGCAGGTCACACACCGCCAGCGCACCCCCAACGCGTTGGCTTGGTCCAACAGGTCCAAGGCGATCGCCGGCTGGGTCGGCACGGTAATCTCCTTGGGCCCGCGGGCCTTCTCCCGCCGCGCCGCGTCCTGGGCCCAATCCTCCGGCAAGTACAACCGGGTAGCCACCGGCCAAGCACACGTGCGCTCGGCGTAGTGGCAGTTGACGGTGATCTGGCAGTTGCCGAGCTTCCCCAGCGTGCCGGAGTCCTGCCGGGCCACGCCGACGGAGCATTTGCCTGGGTTGGGGAAGCCGGTGTCGTCAAAGATCAAAACGGCGTCCCCCTCGCTGGGCTGTTCGAGCATCCGCTCGATGCGCTGGTCGTGGAGATCCTCCTCGTCCCAGGCGGTGGTGGTCAAGAGGCCTTGGAGCCGCTGCTCGGTGGTGCCCGGGACGATCTCCGCGCGGGTATTGCAGTTCTGGTTGGGAGGCTCGGTGAGCAGCCCGGTGAGGTAGCGATCGAGGGCGTGCCGCCCCTGACTCCGAGCAAAATGGACCTGGAACGGCTTGAGGAACTCAGTCAGTTCCGGCAGTGGTTTCGTGGGTGCATGCGGTAGACGATTGGTGGTCTTCATACCCCTATTATACGCCTGAACACATTAGACAAAGTCGTACTAACCAAGAAGGAGGACACGATTCGGCGGCGAGACGTGCTGCGGGGCTGGCTGTACCGGGTCGTTCACCGTGTCGCGATCCAGGCCAATGCCGCCTCGGGCCGGCGGCGCAAGCTGGAAAAGCAGGCGGGACACATGGGTGTCGCCACTTCAACGGACGGGTGGGTAGCCCCGGACGACTTGCGACCCGATGGGGGGAATCGCCTACTCGGTGCGCGTCCGAGCGGCCATGATCCCGGAACGCGGATTCGATCGGATCCGATCCTCCCCGTATCGTCCGGACATCCGATGCATGGGCTCGGTCCACGAGTTGATCTGGCCGGCGATCCGCCGACGGACATTAGCGCCTCGACCCAGCGGCGTCCCGGTGCACCATCGGGGATAGTGCGACTCGAATTCTTGTGCCGATCGCTCCGCGCCGGGGCAGTACAGTTTGAAGCGGGATTCAGGGGGGAGAAAGAGTATGGCCTTAATCCGTTCTGGCCCGGTCCTGAACCAACTCGGGCAGTTGTTCGAAGTCGGGGCCGTCGGCACCCTGACCGACGCGCAACTGCTGACGGCGTTCCTGGCCGGTCGCGGCGCGACGTCGGAGGCCGCTTTCGCCGCGATCGTCGACCGCCACGGGCCCATGGTGCTGCGGGTCTGCCGCATCCTCCTGGGCGACGACCATGAGGCCGAGGATGCCTTCCAGGCCACCTTCCTCGTCCTGGCTCGCAGGGCCGGCTCGCTCCGCGACCCCGACCGGCTGGCCAACTGGCTCTATGGCGTGGCCCACCGGACCTCGCGCAAGGCGCGGTCTCGCTCCGGACGGCGCCGGCTCCAGGATGCGCGGGAGGAATCGATGACGGACCTCGCGTTCCAGCTCGCCGACCGGGAGCCTCCGCTGGACCTGGCCCACGCCCGTCGGGAGGAGGCCGCCCTCGTCCACCAGGAGCTGGAGCGATTGCCCGAGAAGCATCGCGCGGCGATCGTGCTGTGTTGCCTGGAGGGATTGACGATCGAGGAGGCCGCCGGACGGCTCCGCTGCACCCCCGGGGCCGTCCGCGGGCGGTTGGCCCAGGCGCGATCCCGGCTCCGGGCCCGGCTCCGCCGTCGCGGCGTCGCGGTGCCGGCCGGGGTCCTGGCCGCTGCCCTCTCCGCACGGACCGCGTCGGCCGCCGTGACCTCGGCGATCCGCGACGCCACGGCGCGGGCCGCCATCGCCTACGCAGCCCGCCTCGGCGCAGCCGCCTCGGCATCGGGGACCGCGCTGGCGTGGGCCGATGGCGTGTTGAGATCCCTGATGCTGGCCCGCCTCACAGTCGTTATGGCCGTCGTCCTGGTCGCCTCGGTTCTCGGCGTCATGGCCACGCCCTGGGCGCTGCGGGAGTCGCCCCCGGCCGGGGACCAGCCGGATGCGGCATCGGCGGGCACGGCCGGTGTCTTGGTCTCGTCCGCCCGCGGCCCCGGAGCCCGGGATCATCGGCGGCTCGTCGAGGAACTGGACTGGTTCCTCAGGGGCGTGGACCCCGCCCAGGGCACGATCACCCTCGAGGACCTCCCGGACCTGCGCGGCGGGGAGACCCTTGCGGTGACGACCGGACCCGGTGGCATCGGGCCCACGGGATTGACGCTCGGGGGCATCCGCGTCGTACCCGGTGCCCGCATCACGCTCGACGGTACGGCCGCCGGCTTGGAGTCGCTGCGGCCGGGGATGCGAGTTGCGGTACGACTCGCGCCCGATCGCTTCGTGGTCGCCGAGATCCGCGCGTCTTCACCCCACCCTCCCGCCTTCCACTACATCGTGGAGGAGGTCGATGCCGAGGCCCGGACCCTGACCGTGATCCTCCAGCCGAAGGATCTGAGGCTCGCGAAGATCCGGGTCGCTCAGGACGCCCCGATCCCACTCACCCGGATGCAGCAGATCGATGCAGGCCCGGATTCGGCCGCCCGGATCGAGGCGGTCTCGCTCCGGGAGGTCCGGCCGGGGATGCACGTTTCTTTGGCGCTCGCCGTGACCGAAGCCGGCGAGCTCGTCGTTTGTTCCCTCAAGTCGGGCTGCAGGCCCGACGCCAAGGAGCCTTCGCGATGATGACACTTCACGACGCCTGGCGCCATCGGCTGTTCACGGCCATCGCCGCACTGGTGGCCCTCGCCGCGACGGTGCCCTGGGCCGTCTCCTGGCTGGCCGCCCGCAGCGAAGACAACTCGCAGGAGCTGCTTCGGCAGGCCGTCGAGCCCGATAATACGGCAGCCCGCCCGCGATTCGTGACGGGGAAGACGACGCGGGTCAAGGGCACGAGCTCGTCAGGGCAGGTGATCCAGGGCGAGCTCACCGCCCTGAAGTCCGCGACCGGCAGGACCGTCGGCTTCGTGCCGCGCCTGCAACAACCGCTGAAGGGCGGGGAAACGGCCTCCCTCAAACTGCCCGGTGGAGGTCATGTCGAGATCCAGGGCCCGCCTCCCGGCGCGCCTGTTCCTTCAACCTTCACACCACCGGGGAGCCAGCCATGAGGCGGCCGCGAGGCGGATTCACGCTCGTCGAAGTCCTGGTCGTCATCAGCATCGTCGGGCTCCTGCTCGGCCTGCTCTTGCCGGCCGTGCAGTCGGCCCGAGAGGGCGCGCGGCGGGTCCAGTGCTCGGGGAATCTGAGGCAGCTTGGCATCGCTCTCACGTCATACCACGAGACCTGGCAGGTCTTCCCGATATCCGATTATGGACCGTGGCCTCCGTACCATGGGGACCCATGGTCTCACCCGACGTTCTACACGGCGATGCTCCCCTATCTCGAGCAGGGCAACCAGAGTCCGGGCAGCCCGCTCCCCATCGCGCTGTTCTTCTGCCCCACGCGCCGCGGGCCCGAGGTCGGGCCGAGGGCCGATTATGCGGCCGGGAAGCACCCCGACGAATTCTTCGACAACGGTTGGCAGAGCATCCTGGGTGGCCCCTACGTCTCGAGTGACGGCCAGGTCCTGCTCCGCAGCGGCGTCGGCCTCGATGCGGTCGGGAGCCGGGACGGCAGCTCGAACACGCTCTTGCTGAGCCACAAGGCGATGAGCCCGAGTCTCTACGAGGGGCCTTGGGCGCCGGGCATACCCACGGGCGATAACGGGGGTTGGGCCGGGCCGGAGGAGACTTTCGAGCTCTCGCGCAACCCACGTTTCTTCATCCGAGACGTGGACTCATCCTACACGCAGTATCTCATCGGTTCGCCGCATGCCGATGCGATGCCGTCCCTTTTCGCCGATGGGTCGGTCCGCTCCCTCCGCTACGCCACCGCTCGCGAGCTCATCCCCCGGCTGTGGGCGTGGAACGACGGCGGGATCCTGGCCACCGACGGCCCCTGAATGAGGGCAAGATCCGATCCGCTCAGACCTCTCCGGTGACACTCCCAATGCCGATGGCCGATTGATCCCCGGAGCCCACGAATCGGACCGAGACCATCAGCAGCGCAATGCCGACGATATGCAGGGCGAGCCCCAGCGCCAATCCCCGGGGGTGGATGCGCAGCTCGAGCTTGCCCGTGCCGTCGGCGCGCGCGGCGAAGGGGAGCGTCATCTCGGCACAACGCCGGCCTGGGAACGCCGGCCGGCCGTTGACCCACCACCACGAGCCGGGGTTCTGGTTGACGAAGACCTCCTCGCCGGGTTGCACCTGGAAGAGGATCCGGTTGGGGCTCCAGAAGACCGGTTGGACTGCTCCCGATTCAGTCCAGGCTTCGCCTCGATACTCCGGATCCTCGCGCGCCCGCCGGAGCGTCGGGGCATCGCGGTAGTAGCTCAGCATCGGTTCATACCCCTGGATCACGCCGTAGCCACGCAGGACGCAAGGATATCCCAGTCCACTCCAGACGTTGACGATCGCGGGAACGGGCGGGCCGGGGAAGAACTTCGGCTCGGGCCGGACGCTGAAGGCCCACGGGAATTGCTGGTAGCCCAGGGTGATGTAGTCGGCGGCAATGACGAACACGAGTGTTGCCGCCAGGGCGCGGACTCCCCAGCGTCCCGACCGCCGCCAACGGGCCAGCACGCTGCCCGCCGCCAGACCCAGCCCCAGGAGCGCGACGAACTCCCAGCGAGTCACCACGTGCGCCGAGCGGAAGAAGGGCCAGATCGCCAGCCAGGAACTCGGCTGGTACCACTGGAGCGAGCCCAGCGCGAGCCAGCCGCAGGCGAGCGTGAGCGTGTGCCACCACCGCCAACCCCAGGCCAGGCTCGCCAGGCCCAGCAGGACCACCACCGGGCCGACATAGAAGGTCAACGCGCTATGCTGGGCCCAGTGCCGGCCGGGGATCACCTCGGGCCAGTTCGGCAGCGGGCGGGCCAGCAGGTGGTAGATTACCGCCAGCAGCGACTCATCCCATTCCGTGACCCGCTCCCGACGATCCTCCAGCAGGACCAGGAGGACCGTCATCAGCCGCCAGCCGCACAGGGTCAAGAACACACCGCAGGCGGCCACCGTGTGCCACAACAGGCGGAGCCGCTGTCCGGCCGGCTGGACACGGGCGGCGCGAACCCAGATCGCGGCCGTCAGCACGACCGCGTAGAGCGTGAGGTACTGGATGCCGTTGAGCACCGCGAAGGCCATCCAGAAGCCCAGCCAGAGCCCGGCGGTGCAGCGCTCGCCCAGGCGAAATGTGTGGTACGCCAGCCAGGGCAGGCTACAGTAGCTCATGGCCAGGACATAGCCCTGCGCGGTGTTGACGATGACGCCGCCGTTCAAACCGTAGACCAGGGCCGCGCAGGCCGCCGACCAGGACTCGCCCAGCCAGAGCCGGGCGAGCCGATAGCTCCCCTCGACGGCGATCATCAGGCAGAGGATGGCCGCCAGGCGCAGGCCGACCGTGGTCCCCAAGCTCAGCACCAGCGGGGTCGCCATCGAGAGGGCGCCGATCTGGGGCTCCGCCGCCAGCGGGAACCCGCCCCGGCACCAGGGATGCCACCAGGGGAATTGCCCCCAGTCCAGGATGGTCCGCCGCACCGCCTCGAACTTATCGAGGACGAAATCCCAGTCGGCGAACCCCAGTCCATCAGGGTTGTGCATGATGGGGACGGCCAGCGAGGCCACAGCCAGCCGCAGCGCCCAGGGAACCCATCGGGTCACAGCCGTGTCACGGCCGGACTCATCCGGGCTCGGCGGACCCGGCCAGGAGTCCCTGGGGGCGACGTGACAAAGCCGAATCAGACCGGCCGCGAGAATCGATACCAGCGTCAGCTCGCCGCACCACCAGCGAACCCGCGACGGGAGCCTGTAGATCAGCGCCAAAGCGACATCGACGCACAGAGGCCAAAGAAAGACACTCAGGGAGACGACCACCAGGGAGACCCGTGGCCGCCGCTTGACGAAGTCAACCCACGGGCTCAGGACTCGAGCAAGCTGCGCAATCTGCGGCCAGGCTTCTCGGTACATCCCTCAGTCGTCCCAGCTCGAATGCGACGAGTCGATCGATCCAGAGCAACACCAATACCGGTCCGGTGACCCGTGCGTCCTTGGGCCCGTCTCTCCTAAAGATCCAGCAGGATCCGCAGTCGGTCCTCGACCGCGGCGAGGGTTGGCGGCGCGACCGCTCCCCAACGGCCCTGGAGACGTTGGGTCGAGATGAAACGGATCGCTTCACACTTGATGAAGCTCCTCGTCCTCAAACCCCCTTCGCCGGCTTCGATGGGCACCTGGGATCGGACTCTCTTGTCTTTGGTCGAGATCGGAACCACGATGACCAATCCGCTCGGACCCTGATTGAACCGATCGACGGAAAGGACCAGCACGGGCCGTGTTCCGCCCTGTTCCTGACCTCGGGGCCGGTTCAAATCGGCGGCCCAGATCTCCCCGCGGGCTGGACTCGACCCGGCCATCAGATTTCAACCCTCCAAACCGTCGGTCAGCGTACTGTCCCAAGCCTCCCGCTCGGCCAGCTCCTCCTCCCAGGTCGTCTTGTCCTGCTGCAACGCGGCAAAGTCCGCGTTGAGACCACTCAAGAACCGCTGCCTCCGGTAGAGCTCGATCGCCTGATCCAGAACCTCGGTCATCGACTCCCCGGCTTCCTCCGCCAGCGCGCGAAGAGCGGCGTGCCCGGCCCGCGAGATTCGGACCGTCAAACTCTCACTGCCCTCCTCGCGAACCACCCGGACTTCCCGTGTCGTACCACCGTGCTGGGTGCGTTTCCGTCTCATGACAGCACCCCCGGAAACCGCCGCGGCCGGCGAGGGATCCGACCAGACCGCTACCCTGATCGTTGTACTCCGAACTGTATACAGGAATCAAGACAAGGCGCAATACCGATCGCGCGCCGGGTGCTGAGCCGAATTGCGGCTCGGCTCGGTCAGGGGATCCGGTTGCGTCCGGAGTCGCGGGCGAGAATCGGTTTCGGCAGAACGGATGCTCGACGAGCGTTGCGTGATGGTAGAATCCTGGAAGTGCCTTACGCCTCTGGTCGGCCCTGTGTCGTCGCGGTCAGCCCACCGGGAACTGAGGAAAGCCCACACGCCCATGATCGACCCTCGAGTTGCCAGCGGTTTGCGAGACCTTCCCCCTGCGGTGATGATCCCGCGCGAGCGGATGCTGGCCGCGTTCCGCCGGGTGTTCGCCGGCTTCGGGTTCGTGCCGATCGAAACGCCTCATATCGAGCGGATGGAGGTCCTGACCGGCAAGGGGGCCGGCTCCGATGAAGTGCTCCGGCAGATCTTCGAGGTCACCAACAAGGGGGGGAAGCCGGGCGAGCTGGCCCTGCGCTTCGACCTGACCGTTCCCCTGGCCCGATTCGTCGCCAAGCACATCGACGAGCTGGGGACGCCGTTCAAGCGCTACGCGATCGGCTCGGTGTTCCGGGGCGAGCGACCGGCCAAGGGGCGGTTCCGCGAGTTCGTCCAGTGCGACTTCGACACCATCGGCACAACCAGTGCCGTGGCCGACGCCGAGACGGCGCAGGTCATCCATGCCGCGCTCGTGGCGGCGGGAGTGCCCGAGTTCACCATCACGCTCAACCACCGCAAGATCCTCGACGGCTTCCTCGCATCGCAGGGACTCGGCGCCCTCAGCGGCCAGGTGCTCCGGGCGCTCGACAAGCTGAGTAAGATCGGTCGGGAAGCCGTTCTTGGGGAGCTGGAGCGGGCGATCGACGTGGGAGGGCCCGGACTCACCGCCGACCAGGCGCGTCAGGTCCTGGCCTTCGTGGAGACAGGTCGCGGGGGCGCCGAGGTGTTGGAGAGCGCCCGGGCCACGCTGGGGTCGAATCCCGCGGCTGCCGAGGGCCTCGCCGCGCTCCAAACCGTGCTCGACCTCTTGGATGCCGCCGGGGTGCCGCGAACCCGCCTGGCGATCGACCTGGGCCTGGCGCGCGGGCTCGACTACTACACGGGGATCGTCTTGGAGACGACCGTCCAGGGCTGGGAGAAGTTCGGCAGCGTGGCTTCGGGGGGTCGCTACGACGATCTGGCAAGCCTGTTCACGACGCGGCGGCTGCCGGGAGTCGGGGCCTCGATCGGGCTCGATCGCCTGCTGGCCTTGATGGACGAAGCCGGCTGGCTGGGCTCGTCGGCGGCGACGGCGCCGGTGCTGGTGGCCCAGTTCCCGGGGACCGACCCGGCCATCCCGGTGCGGCTGGCCGCGCGGCTGCGGGCCGCCGGCATCGGCGCCGAGGTCTTCCCCGACCCGATCCCGCTGGGCAAGCAACTGGGCTATGGTTCGTCGCGCGGGCACAGGCTGGCCGTGATCGTCGGGCCCGACGAGCAGGCCAATCAGGTCTTCAACCTGCGCAACCTGACGACCCGCCAGGAAGACAAGGGGCTGGCCTGGTCGGTCCTGGAAGACTCGGTACAAAGCGCGCTGGAGGCCAGCAAGCACCAGGGGGCCGGCCTATGAGCGAGCTTTCTCCGGCGCCAGGGGCACTCCCGCAGACGTCGCGGCCCGACGGGGCGGCCGAGCGACCGGTCGGGTTGGTGCGCGGCACACGCGACTGGCTGCCGGCCGACTGCGCGCGCCTGGCGGCACTCGAGAGACAGTTGCTCGACGAGTTCGTCCGCGCGGGTTACCAACCGATCCGGACGCCGATCCTGGAATTCACCGAGCTGCACGAACGGAAGAGCGGCGCGGGGATTGTCTCCAAGCTCTTCGAGGTCGCCGGCGGCGATCCGACGGGAATCTGCCTCCGCCCCGAGCTGACGGTCAGCATCGTCCGCGCCTTCGCCGAGGCGGCGGTGTGCCCCCCCCTGCCCTGGCGCGTCTGCATGTCGGGCCCGGTGTTCCGCCACGAGCCCGAACCGGGTGCCGAGCAGCTCAAGCTCCGCGAGTTCACCCAGGTCGGCGTCGAGCTGATTGGCGCGGGGGGCCCGGCCGCCGACGCCGAGGTGATCGGCCTGGCGCATCGGTCGCTGGTCCAGGCCGGCATCGCCGACGTGACGATCCGGATTGGCCATGTCGGCCTGATCGTCGAGATCCTGGGCGAGACGGGCCTGCCGCAGGGGGCTTCCTCCGCCATGGCGGAGATGCTCAGCGCCGCGGCCGCCGACGGCGGTCGCATCGAGGCGCTGGAGTCGGCCCTGGATCGCTGGTCCGACTGGCTCAAGCCCTCCGGCGAGGCCGAGGAGATCGTGCCGGCGGTCCGCCAGGCGGATGACCGCGGCGTGGACCGGCTCTTTCGCCAGCTCGTCCCGGACGTGACCGGCCGCCGCTCGGGTCACGAGATCATCCACCGCCTGCGCCGCAAGTGGGACCTGGGCCATTCCCTCGAGGAGATCCTCGGGCGGGTGCGCGACCAGGTCCACGCCCTAGGTGCACTGCGCGGGCCGGCCCGCGAGGTCCTGGAACGGCTCGACCGCTCCCTCGCGGCGATGGCGCCCCGCTCGGTCGCCGACCTGCACGAATTGATCCGCGGCCTGGCCCGCCAGGGCGTGGAGCCCGATCGCATCGAGCTCGACCTGGGCTTCGGCCGGGGGATCGGCTTCTACTCCCAGATGATCTTCGAGCTGGTCGTCACGACCGGCAACGGCCCGATCGAGGTCTGCGGCGGAGGTCGCTACGACGGCCTGGCTCAGGTTCTGGGCAGCGACCGCGACCCCCGCGGCGTCGGCTTCGCGTTCGGGCTGGAACGCCTCGCCGAGGCCTGCGCTCCATGTCCCTCCAGGTGAGAACCTCTCATGAGCACCGCAACAGCTTCTCCGCGGATCGTCTCGATGGACCAGTTCCGCGGCTACACGGTCGCGGGGATGTTCGTGGTCAACTTCGTGGGCGGCCTGGCGGCCTTCCCAGAGGTGCTGAAGCATCACAACGGCCACCCCTACTTCAGCTACGCCGACACGATCATGCCCAGCTTCCTGTTCGCGGCCGGCTTCTCTTACCGGCTGACGACCCTGCGCCGGCTGACTCAACAGGGGGCGCTCCGGACCTACGGCCACGTGCTGCTCCGCAGCCTCGCGCTGGTGCTGATCTCGCTGGTCATGTACGGCCAGGAGGACATCCTCGAGCTCAAGACGTGGTCGCAGGCGACGCCCCAGGGAATCTGGGAACGCATCGGCGGCCTCCTGAAGGCGGACCTCTGGGAGGTGCTGGCGATCATCGGGGTGACCCAGCTTCTGCTGATGCCGGTCATCGCCGCGAGCAGCCGGGTCCGGACCATCGCCTGGCTCGCCTGCGCGGCCATCCACCTGGTCATCTCCTATGCGTTCAACTTCAACTTCGTCTACGGCCAGCCCAACGCGATGGACTCGATCTGGGGGCTGGCCGACAAGAGCGCCTGGGACGGCGGCTTCTTCGGACCGATCGCCTGGGCAATTCCGATGCTGTTCGGCACGCTGGCCTACGACGTCGTCTCCTGCCGGAGCCCCTGGGCGGCGACCGGCCGCCTGCTCGGCTCGGGGATGATCCTGATGGCCTTCGGCTATGCCCTGAACTGCCTGGGCACCTTGTACGACACGGACAAGGCTTCCGTGCCCCTGCTCGGCAACGATATCGCCGCTGCGCCGGTGCTCCCGCCGTTCGAGAACGTGAAAGGTCGCTCGTTCGAGTCGCTCCTGGCCACTCCCCCCTTCATGCAGCCGCCACCGACCCACATCCGGCCACATAGCTACTGGTCCATGAACAAGTAGATGGTCAGCCTGCGGTTCACCTTGTTCTCCTCGGGCTTCGCCCTGGCGCTGTATGCCTTGTTCATCCCGCTGTGCGATCTCGGCGGCCTCCAGGTTGGCGTCTTCCGCACCTTCGGCCAGAACCCCCTGGCCGCCTACATCATCCACCACATGGTCGAGGGGGCCGTCCTCACCGTCGTTCCCAAGGACTCACCACTCTGGTACGGCCTCGCCGGGCTGGCTGGCTTCTTCGGGATCACCTACCTGTTCGTGCGCTATCTCGAGAAGCACAGGATCTACTTGAGACTGTGAATCCCGAGTGCCCCGCTCACGAAGCGCGAGAACAAGACAGGAGAGATTAACCACGAAATACACGAAAGTCACGAAACATAATATTAGGATATGAGATTTTATTTCGCTATGTCGAGCCGCACCCTGTCCAGAAGTGCTCAAATCCGCCCGTCCCAAATCTCTTTGCAAGAGCAGATTTAATTGTTTTAGTGTATTTCGTGTATTTCGTGGTTAATCTCTTCTCTTCTCTCCTGATCCCGTGGTTCGCGGGCCCGAACCTGCCGGTTCTGATCGCGGATGACAACGGGGCCAGCCCCTTCGCGGAACCGATAGGCACGGTCGGCAAGCAGGCCGGTGTGGCGGTCCACCTGGCCGGATGGCCAGCGGACCTCGACGAAATCGACGCGGCGATCATCGCCGAGTCCGAAATGGAGGCGGGGATCGCTGGCGGATTGATAGCTTCCCCCGCCGAACCGCTGTGCCACGAGTTGCCGCGGACCGCAGCGGATCGTGACCCGAGCGCCGATGGCGTCGCGGTTGGACTGCGTTCCTTCCAGGCTGAGGGTGAGGGAATGGCCGGGCCGGCTCGTCCGGTTGTGGAGATAGACGAGAGGCTCGTTCTGGACCACCACGAGCGCATCGAGGAGCCCGTCGTTGTCGAGGTCGCCGACGGCCAGGCCCCGGCCGAGGTGCAGGGGGAGGAACGGCGCGCCGGCGCGCTCGGAGACATCGGTCAAGCGGCCGCCCGGACCGCCTTTGAGGAGTTGCAGTGGCATCGTCCAGGGGAACTGGGGCCGAGCATCGAGGACATGCCCGTTGGTGCTCAGCACGTCGAGCCAGCCGTCGTTGTCGGCGTCGAGGAAGGCGATCCCGAAGCCCAGCAGGCGGCGGGTCGGCGCCGCCAGGCCGACGGCGGCCGTATGATCGGCGAAGAATCCCCCGCCGAGGTTGCGATAGAACGTGGTCGACTCGCCGAAGTAGTTGGTCACGGCCAGGTCGATCCGGCCGTCGCCATCCAGGTCGCCGCAGGCGATGCCCATGCCGGCCTTGTAACCGCCGTCGGCACTCGCGGCCGCGCCGGCGATCGCGGCGTTCTCCTCGAAGTGGAACCGGCCCTGGTTGCGGAAGAGGGAATTCGCCGTCATGTCGTTGGCCACGTAGAGGTCGATCCGGTCGTCATCGTCGAGATGGGCGGCGACGACGCCCAGTCCGCGGCCGTCGGCATCCACGAAGCCCGCCCGGGCGGTCACGTCGACGAACCGGCCGCCGTCGTTGCGGAAGACATGATCCGGCAGGGAGGGGAAGTCGAGCGGGTCGCAGTCGTGCCGGCTGGGCGCCTCGGGGTGCTGGCAGCGGCGGGGGTTGCGCGGGTCGTAGGCCAGGTAATGGCAGACATAAAGATCCAGGTCGCCGTCGCCATCCAGGTCGGCGAACGCCGCCGAGGTCGGCCAGTCACGGTCACCCCCCAGACCGGCCGGGATGGTCACGTCCTGGAAGGTTCCATCGCCCCGGTTGCGGTAGAGGGCGTAGGATCGCCAACGGGTGACGAACAGGTCGGGCCGTCCATCGTTGTCGTAGTCGCCGACGGTCACGCCGTGGCCGTATCCGCGTGGGAAGGCGGCGATCCCCGCAGGTGCGGTCACGTCGTCGAAGCGGCCGGCGCCGCGATTGCGGAACAGGCGGTCGCCGTCGGTGCCGGCCGAGCCGGTCGGCGGGAACGGACCGCCCTGGACCACGTAGACGTCGAGCCAGCCGTCGCCGTCGTAGTCGAGCACGGCCACGCCGCCGCACATCGCCTCCGGAGGGGGAGGATTGCGGCGGATGTGGCCGTTGTCGTGCACAAAGTTCAACCCGGCGGCTCGGGCATCGTCGACGAATTCGGTCGCGGAGCCGTCAGCCCCGCCCACGGTGGGGCTGGTCTGGTCTGGCCTGGCCGAGAGGTCAGCCAGGCGTGACTCGAGCGTCGCCGTCGGGCCGAGCTGGGACGCGGGAGGGCCGCGGGGGTCGGGAGGACGGAGTGGCTCGATGCCGGCGCGACCGGCGGCGATGAGCGACCAGCCGTGCGCCTCGATCGGGCGGCCGAGCTGCTCGGCCAACCGCGCCAGCTCGGCGGCGTGATTGGCCCGATCGTCCCGCTCGAGCAGCGTCTTGTACTGTTCGCGCAGCCGGTTGAACGCCGCCTTCTTCTGATGGAACTCCACGGCCTCGGCGGTCCGGCCGGCCAGCACCGCCAGCTCGGCGAGCCGATCCCAGGCCGGAATGTTGCCCGGCTCCCGCGCAACCAGGAGCTGGAGGCAACGGTGCTCGAGCTGCGGATCGCCCTGCCGGCCGGCCATCCAGGCGCGGAGCTGGAGCAGGTCTTCCGGTGTGAATCGCACAAGCGGCAACCGGGCGGCGGCCCGGAGAAACGCCTGAGGATCGTCGGTGGACCGGGCCAGCTTCAGTCGGGCGCGCCAGACCGTCGGGTCGTTGGGCCGGCGTCGGAGACAGGCGTCCAGCCATCCGGCAGCCTCCTCGAAGCGTCCGGACCAGGTCGCCAGGTTGGCCTTGCCCAGCCAGACGCGGTCGTCGTCCGGATCACCGCCGTCGAGGGTCTTGCGGACATAGTCGACGGGGAAGGCCGCATGATCGAGGCGGTACAGCCGCAGCAGCAACTCCGCCGGGTCGGCCGCCCCGTCCCAGGACGCGATGAGCAAGTCGCGGACTTCATCCAGCCGGCCCTGGGTGTGAAAGAGCAACTCCAAGGCCCGGCGCGCCTGGTCGGATTCGGGCGTGCGGGTGCGCGTCAACGCGTGGAGGATCGTCTCGGCGGGTCCGAACCGGCCCGTGTTCATCAAGACCCGGGCGCGCCCCAGCGCCGCCTGGGCGGCGACCGGCGAGCCCGGCTCGACGCGCGACCACACGGCCAGGGCCGCCTCGAACTGCCCGCGTGCTTCCTCACACAGGCCGAGCTGATAGAGTGCCTCGCCCCAGCTGGGCCGCCGCTCCACCAGGGCGACCAGCCGCTTGCGAGCCAGGTTGTACTGCCCGTCCCCCACCTCGCGTTGCGACTGCCTCAGCTCGTCCCGGTCGAGCTTCCGCGTGATCCCGACCCAACCGCCCACCAGCGCCACGACGGCCGTCAGGGCCAGGCCGCAGAGGAGCCACCGCCAGCGCATCACGGGTTCCTCGGGAGGCCGAGCCGATCGATCCCTCTGATACAGAACTCGATGCGGCTCGGCTCCGTTGCGATGGATCAATACTGGTCGGAGCTGATGACCTCGCCACCGTTGCGGGTCGAGAGCCCCTGGTAGATCGGCATCGGCTGTCCCACGGGCAATACGGGGATGCAGTTATTCGAAGCCGCGATCGTCACCATTTGCGTCCAGTTCCACGAGGCGATCGAGTTCTTGATGAAGTGGACCGAACCATCGGCGAAGGCGAAGTTGCAACCACCGGGGTGGAAGCTCGTAGCCGACTCGCCGGCCACCGTACCGCCCGGGTCGCAGGTGCTGGGAAAGATCGTGAAGTCAGCGCCCTGCAAGTTCGGGGGATAGAAGGTGGACATGGTCGAATCGCCGTAATCGGCATCGGCCCACCAACCGTTGCCCTCAAAGGGACAATTGCCAAAGCCATTGCAACCGGACCATGCCGGTGTCGGCGTCGACTGATTCCCCAGCTTGCCCTGGGCGCTTTCCCCGAAGAGGAACGTATTGCTCGTCCCATCGGTGACGCTGGCCAGCCGCACCGGCGGCTGGGATGGGCCGCTGGGGTTGTACCAGCCATAGCCCGTGTCGGGGAACATGCCCTGCATGGCACTCAGGGTCGTCTGGTTATAGGCCAGGCCGGGCATGAACGTCCCGCAAACGCCCCGATAACTGGTGTAGCAGATCCCGATGGTCGTACCATCCCAACCCGCCTGTTGCTCGAAGAAGCGCAGGCCACTGATTGGGGGATCGCTCGGGCACCAGAGGAACGTGATCCCCACACCCGGGAACGTGCTGTTCCGGAGCTGGTAGGGACCAAGCTGGATATTGATCCCGTTGTACAGCGCAGATTGCTCCGTATAGAGCAGCAATCCGCCAAACTGGCCCCAGCCGTCGTGGTAGCCCTGCCCAGGCCAAGGGCCGCCACCCACGGGAATGTAGATCTGGTTGTTCCGGCCCATCGGGAACGTGCCGTTGGCGCTTTCGTAGTTGTGGCACGCCAAGGCAAGCTGCTTCATGTTGTTGGTGCACTGGGCCCGCCGCGCCGCTTCCCGTGCCGACTGGACCGCCGGCAAGAGCAGCGCGATCAAGACGGCAATGATCGCGATGACGACCAGCAATTCGATGAGGGTAAATCCCTTCGGATAAGAGCGCAAACCGTACCGCATGAGCTGATCCTAATCAAGTAAGAGCCGATGAGGAGAGAACTCGAACGATCTGGGCCAGGATGCTGCCGATCACTGGCCTGCCTTGCCGGCCTGCTTCTGGTGCTCTCGGCGCGAGGTCGTGTCCACCCCGGGATGACGCGCCTTGCTCACCGTCGGGCTCGGGCTGGCCAGCGGCGGCCTGGCTGCCGGCGTGCTCGTCGCCGGCGTGCCCTCGCCACATCCCGCCGCGAGCACGGCGAATATCATTGATCCAATCACGACCGAACCATGCCGACCTGGAAAGTGGCTCGGATTGTGTTTCATCGTGATCGACCTCCCGCCGGCGAGCGCCGGATGGTGCTTCGACGTCCTGATCACTGGTTCGCCAGCGAACCGATCGCCCTCGACGAGCTTTCTCGGGCACGACACGGGTTGAAATTCGCCATTCTCGGCGCGAATCGCCGCGCCACTGGCCTCTAATAACTCGTCGAATCTCGATACGACCGACCGAACCTCTCTTGAAGGTAATCTCCTGGTCCCATATCGTCAAGGAGTGAGGCGGTCGGATTCTAAGGAATTCGTATTCGGCGGTACGCGTGGTGGACGGCGCGGCAGCTACTGGGGCTCCTCGATGAGGCAGCGAGCCAGCTCGGTGTCGCGCCAGTCCCAGAGCCGCTCGTGGTGCAAGTCCACGTTCGCCGGCGACTGGTTCCAGGTGGTGGGATAGCGGAAGGCGCCGATGCCGTGAACGGCGATCGAGAAGACGACGGTCAACGTTGAGAGCATGAGCAGGGCGCGCGAGTGCGCCAGCATCCATTCGAGCCCAAAGGCGAACATGATGGCGAACAGGGGCATGACATCGATCCAGTATCGCGGGCCGAAGCAGTGGCCGCCCCACCACACGGAGTATTTCGAGAGGATGAGGAAATAGGGGACCAGGGCCGCCAGCAGCCAGGTGATCAGGCCCTGAGCGGCCAGTCGGCGGGCCACCGCCGGGACCGCCGCGACGCCCAAGGCCACGGCCACCCAGGGGCTGAAGATGAACAAGCCGCGGTTGGGGCTGAACAGGGTGCCCATGGCCCCCTCGAGGAACCGGCCCGACCACATGCCGTCGACTCCGTGGATCTGGGGATGCAGCGCCTCGAGCGCGGCCTGACCGCCGGTGATGGCCCCGAAGGTCCAGAGGTTGTAGGCCAGCAAGACGGCGACCCCGAGCACAGGCGCGGGCAGGAACCAGGCCCGGCGGCGGGGCTCGCTCCGGACGACCCAGGCCACGATCACCGCGGCCAGCAGGGTATCGACCAGGCGCACGGCGAACAGCCCGGCCGTGGCCACTCCCGCCAGGAGCAGCCGCCGGCGAGTCCGCGGGCCGGGGTACAAGAGCCCCATCGCCGCGATCAACGCCAGGGCCGCCGGCCCGTGCTGCCAGAGGGCCTGGCTGGCGTGGGTCCAGAGGTCCGAGCCCAGGAAGGCGGACAACACCGCCGGCACGGCCGTGCGGCGCAGACCCAGCCCGAGCATCACGCGGTGCAACCAGACCGCCGCCAAGGCCATCAGCACGCCCATCGACCGCTTCGCCATCCACTTGCATTCCATCATCAACCGCGTGGGGTCGCGGTCCCAACCCGCTCGGATCCGGTCCATCAACAGCACCTGCGGCGCAACCAAGGGCAGGATCACCAAGGCCGGAGCGACCGGATAGCGGGAGACAATGTGTCCCCGCGAGCGGACGACGAACGGCGGCAGCTCGGCGGGCCCGCTTTGGAGCACGATCGGGAACCGATCCAGCGTCAAGCCATCGCCGCGCACGAAGGCCAGCGGCAGCAGGGTCGTCGCCACTGTGTCGTCGGTGCCCAGGTCCCGAGCATTCGCCGAGTAGATCAGCAGCAGTGCCAGACCCAGGATCAGTGAAGTCCACCAACCTCCGCCCCGGGAGCGCGCACGCCGGTTCGGGTCGTTCCCGGCAGGTGAGTTCGCAGCTCCGCTCGTCATGGCTCAACCTCGCACCTCACCCGCTCATCCCCCCACGTGGACGCTCCCCATCACGACCTACCCCGTCCCCGAAATCCTTAGGAGCAACGACGATCAGCGAACGGGAGTGCCACGGCCGCGGCAACGTCCGCTCTCGGACGGTCGCGGTTCCGAGCGCGGCGTGTTCCAGGGTTCGGGAGGGCTCCGAGGCTCAGACCTGGCTGGCGGCCTTGGCCTTCTTGGCGGCCCGAGCCGCCCGCCGCTCCGCCTTGGCCGCCTTGGCCTCGCTGCCGGCCAGGCTGCTGAACCGCTCCTTGAGCCGGACGGACTTGCCCGAACGCTGGCGCAAATAGTAGAGCTTGGCGCGGCGGACCTTGCCCGAGCGCTTCACGACAATGTCGGCGATCCGGGGCGAGTGCAACGGGAACTTCCGCTCCACGCCCTCCCCTTGCACGATGCGCCGCACGATGAACATCTCGCGCGATCCGCTGCCGGACCGCCCGATGACCACGCCGTTGAAGACCTGGATTCGCTCTTTATCACCTTCGAGGATCCGCACATGGACGTCGACCGTGTCCCCGATGTCAAACTTGGGGGTCGACGATTTCATGGTGGATTGTTCCACGACACTCATCAGTTGGTTTTGCATCGTCCCTTCCTTTCCAAATGGAAGCTCACAACCCGGGATGCCAGGCAGCCCCCTGTCAGCGGCGGTGGGCCCGGCGCCATCGTGCGATCGCGGCGTGGTCGCCGCTGAGCAGGACCTCCGGGACCGCCCGGCCGCGGTAGACGCGCGGCCGGGTGTATTGAGGATACTCGAGTCCTCCGTCAGGCCCAAAGGACTCGTCGACGGCGCTCTGGGCATCCCCAAGCACTCCGGGGATCAGCCGCACGACCGAGTCGAGGACAACCATCGCGGCCACCTCACCTCCCGAGAGGATGAAATCGCCGACCGAAAGCAGTTCGGGTTGAAGAATCTCGATGATGCGTTCATCGAAGCCCTCGTACCGTCCGCAGAGCAAGATCAGGCGCGGTTCGCGGGCCAGCTGGGCGACCCACGGCTGATCGAGCCGGCGTCCCTGGGGGGAGAGGGCGATCAGCCGTCCCGCCGGCTGGGCCATGGCCCGGACAGCTTCGACCGCGGTGACCACCGGGGGGGCCATCAAGACCATCCCCGGACCGCCGCCGAAGGGCCGGTCATCCACCGGCTTGTGCTTCCCCAGGGCCCAGGATCGGATGTCCCAGCGCTCGATCGCGACCAGCCCCTTGACGATTGCCCGCCGGATGATGCTCTGGCTCAAGAAGCCGTCGAAGATCGCCGGGAAGAGGGTCAAGACGTCGATGCGGTGCGGCGGGGAACCGGCCATGGCGGCGAGGTCCGTCCTCGATCAGGTGGCGGCCGGCGCCGGGGCCTCCGGTGCCGGCGCCGGGGCCGGCGCCGATGCAGCCGAGTTTTCCGGGGCCGGCGCCGGAGCGGCCGGGGCCTCGGCGAGCCGCCAGGGCTCACCCGGCGCGGGTTTCTTCACCCCAGCCTTCTTCAGCAGAACCTGCACCTTCTCCGAGGGTTGGGCCCCGACCGACAACCAATAGCGGATCCGGCTGACATCCAGCACCGTCTGGGACTCGGGGTTCCGCGCCATCGGATCATAGTAGCCGAGCTCCTCGATCGGACGTCCGTCGCGCGGCTTGCGCGAGTCGATCGCGCAGATGCGGAAGAAGGGGCGATGACGCCGCCCCAGGGCTTTCATGCGAAGTCGAACCACACGCATGCTCCTCACGTAGGTCAGGCTGGAGCCTGACAGGATTCACGTAGGTCAGGCTGGAGCCTGACAGGATGGAGGTCAGACCCTTGGCCTGATCGGGTTGCGAGTCAGGCTCCAGCCTGACCTCCTTTCCTGCTATCGCGGCCGATTCCGCTCCTCGCGGCGACGGCGTCGTTCCTCTTTCTCGCGTTGTTTCCTGAGCTTCTCGCGTTCCTTGGGGGAGAGCCGCTTGCCGGTGCCCACCTTGGGGGCGACGAACCGGGCGGCCGGATTGAAGGCCGCCGCCCGACCCAGCCCGGTCAAGGTCTTGATCTTGTCGAGCATGGTCATCTGGGCCATCTGCTTGACGACGGCCGCCATGGCATCGAACTGCTTGACCAGCTGGGACACCTCGGAGGGATCCACGCCGCTGCCGGCGGCGATCCGGCGCCGCCGCGAGATATCGATCAGCTCCGGGTTGCTGCGCTCGGCCGGGGTCATGCTGTCGATGATCCCCTGGATGCGCTGAATCTCCTCGTCGGGCTCCGCGCCGCCCAGGAGATCCAGGGGCATCTGGTTCAAGCCGGGGATCTTGCTCATGAGCTCGCGCATCGAGCCCATCTTCTTCATGTTGATGATCTGCTTGCGGAAGTCGTCGAGATCGAACTTCCCCTTGAGCAGCTTCTCTTGCTGGCGCTGGGCCTCCTCGGCGTCGACGGCGGCCTGGGCCGACTCGACCAGACCGACGATGTCTCCCATGCCCAGCATCTGTCCCACCAGCCGCTCGGGATCGAACGGCTCCAGGCGGTCGAGCTTCTCCCCCTTGCCCACGAACTTGATCGGCACCCCGGTGACCTTGCGGACGGACAGCGCGGCACCACCGCGGGCGTCACCATCCAGCTTGGTGAGGATCACCCCGTCCAGCTCCAGCGCCTTGTTGAACGCGTCGGCCGAGGCCACGGCATCCTGGCCGGTCATCGCGTCGCAGACGAAGAAGACCTGATGCGGCTTGACCTTCCGCTCGATCTGCGCCAGCTCCGCCATGAGCTGGTCGTCGACGTGCAGGCGGCCGGCCGTGTCGAGGATGAGCGTGTCGCAGCCGTTGCGATCGGCTTCGAGGACGGCCTGCTGGCAGACGGTCACCGGGTTGGCGTCGGCCTGGCTGTAGACCGGGACATGGAGCTGCGCGCCGATGACTTGGAGCTGCTCGACGGCCGCCGGGCGTTGGAGGTCGGCCGCGACCAGCATCGGCTTCCGGCCCTGGGTCGCCAGCAAGCGGGCGAGCTTGCCACAGGTGGTCGTCTTGCCTGAGCCCTGGAGGCCGCACAACATCAGGATGGTCGGTCCGGCCTTCTCGAAGCGGATCGACGGATCGACGGGCCCCATCAACTCGACCAGCTCGTGGTGCACGATCGAGACGATCTGCTGCTCGGGACGGATGCTCTTGATCACCTGCGTGCCGACGGCCTGCTCGGTCACGCGCGTCATGAACTCCTGGACGACGTTGTAATGCACGTCGGCCTCCAGGAGCGCCGTGCGCACTTCGCGCAGACCTTCCCGCATGTTCGCTTCGGTCAGGATTCCACTGACGCGGAAGCGACGGAACGCGGCACCCAGTCGTTTCTGCAGGTCGTCGAACATAACAGGTTGAGCCCCCACCCACTTGAGGGACGAAACACCGATTATAATCCGCCCATCCCCCGGTGGCAACGCTCGCTCAGGTGAGTGTCTCGGCCCGCAGCGCCTGGAGCCAGGCGACCAGGGGCTTGGCGGCTTGATCGGGACGAACCAGGCCGCCGTGCGGGTAGAGATGGGGCACCGCGTCGCTGGACTGGAGCCAGCTCACGGTGCGGACGAACGGCTTGGCCACGGCCAGGGCGATCCACCGCGCCCCCCAGCCGGCTTGCATCGCCTCGTCCGGCGGGGCCGGCCACTGGGACGACTCGATCCGGACATCCGGCTCAGCGAGCGGGTCGGGCCCGCCGGCCGAGGGGACCACCATCACCAGGTGCAGCGGGACGTTCAAGAGGGAATACAAATCCAGCAGCTTGGAGAATTCGAACAGGTCGCGGAGGTGGCTGCCCGGTGCCGAGTAGCCCGGCGCGATCTCGATGGCGACCCCGGAGATACCCAGCTCGGCCCGCAGCAGGTAGTCGCACAGATGCAGCGGCCCGAGCTGGAAGTGGCTGGTGCCCATCCACTCGGCCCAGGGACGATCGACGCCGATGATCAGTTGCGCCGAGGGGTCGGTTTGGCGGGCGATCTGGACGGCGCGCGCGGCAATCCGCACCTGCTCTTCCTCGGTCAAGCCCAGGACCTCCCCGCTGGCGGGCCGGTGCACCACCTGCCAGAGCGGGACCTTGCCCCGATAGCGCGTCACGGCCTGCCGGACGAAATCCACGACCAGGCCGGTGATGGTCTCGAAATCCCCCTCCCAGAGCCAGAGCCAGTCCGGTAGCGCGCCCTTGCGGAACTCGATCAGGGGGCCGGCTTCGATCGCCAGCCGATTCCGGCGGCACCAGGCGAGCTGGGCATCGAAGAGATCCCAGCGGTATTGTCCCTCCGTGGGGGCCATTTGCTTCCAGGAGGTGCTCAACTGGCAGGCGTTGAAGGTCCGCGGCCACTCCAGGGCCGGGGACACCTTCAGTGGGTCGTAATCCAGCACGCAGCCCAGGAGCGTCGGCAGCTTCGAGGTGCTGGCCAACCGGCTCTGGAAGACCTGGGCCGTGTAGGCCGCCATGAGGAGGTCGCCGGCCTCGGAGGCCCAGCGCAGCGACGACTGGGCGGCCGCGTGGCAGACCTCCGGTCGATCCGGCGAGGTGGCGGCGCGAATGAAGTCCCGCTGGGCCTGGTCCAGCGCCTGCTCCAGCTCGGGCGTGGAGCGCAGGCCCATCTGGATCCAATCGGCCAGTTGGTTGCGCACGTCGTTCAACCGGCCCCGCGCCAGTTCCACGGCCAGCACGTAGGGCGTCGGCCGCTCGGCCAGGGTGGCCGTGCCGATGATGGGCATGCCCTGCCCCTCGATCGGCCAGGGGACGAACAACCGGCCGCTTTCGGTCGTATCGCGGACGCAGGTCATCAACCCGTTCCGCAAGTCCACTCCCACCCGTCCCGGAGTCCGATCCAGGCCCGTAATATAGGCCGTGCGATAATCAGGGAGCGGTTGCGCCGCCTCGCCGGAGGGCAGCCGAAACTTGATAACCCCCATGGCACGCCTTCCGCGACGCATGAATGAGAGAGACTACGAACCGAACTGGACGATCGACCGGCGGCTGGCCGTCCCGTTGCCGTGGCGGCGTACCTCGGATGCCCGCGGGACCGGCCGCTCGGTTCGCGACCCGATTGTCGAATCGGCCCGACGAGAATAAGTTGGGCGATGGGTCGTCGCAAGCGGTCGCCGGGCACGACCCACCAGGAGGCCGCCGCGGCCCGCGATTCGACAGCCCGGTCCCTTGAGATTATCATACCTGGAGCGAGGTCGATCTGGCCATGCCAAGCGTTCTGATCGGTCCCTATTTACTTCGCAACCAGCCCGGACGATTTCGGGACATCCTCACCGAGGCCGGTTTCGAACTGATCGATCCCGAGGGTGGGCCGGCTCTCTCCGAGTCCGAGCTGCGGCCCTGGCTGCCGCGCATCGACGCGCTGATGGCTGGTGGAGAGCGGATGACCCCCGAGCTCTTCGCGATCGCCCCGACCCTGCGCGTGATCGCCCGTACCGGCGTGGGCTACGACCTGATCGACCTGCCGGCGGCGACGGCCCATCGCGTGGCGGTGACCATCACGCCGGGGACCAACCAGGAGAGCGTCGCCGAGCAGACCCTCGCCCTGATGCTGGCCCTGACGCGACGGATCGCCGCCAATGATCGCCTCATCCATGCCGGCGGATGGGATCGGACCCTGGTGACCCCCCTCCGGGGCCTGACCCTGGGCTTGGTCGGCATGGGGCGGATCGGCCGCGCCGTGGCCACCCGTGCCCAGGCGTTTCGCATGCGGCTGGTCGCCCATGATTCGGTGCTCGACGCCGAGTTCGATCACCGGCACGGCATCCAACGGCTGTCGCTGGACGATCTCCTCGCCAGCTCCGACGTCGTCAGCTTGCACCTCCCCTTGACCGACGCGACGCGCGGCCTGGTCGACCGCCAGTTCCTGGCGCGGATGCGCCCGGGGTCGTACCTGATCAACACCGCGCGCGGCGGCCTCGTCGTGGAGGCCGACCTCCGCGAGGCCCTGCTCTCGGGTCACCTGGCCGGCGCCGGTCTGGACGTGCTCAACCAAGAGCCCCCCGAACCGGGCAACCCCTTGCTCGACCTGCCCAATGTCGTGCTCAGCCCGCACATCGCCGGCACCGACACCCTCGCGATGCGGGAGATGGCTGAGCTGGCCGCCACCACGATCGTCGATCTCTACCACAACCGATGGCCGTCGGACTGCGTCGTCAACGCGGAATTGCGCGAGGGGTGGCAGTGGTAGACCGCTCACGTAGGTCAGGCCTTAGCCTGACGCGATCCGGATGCCTGTCAGGCGAGAGCCTGACCTACGTTCGCACCGTTTCGGCGATCAGACCTGGAACGAGCTGCCGCAGCCGCAGGTCTTGACCACGTTGGGATTGTTGAAGACGAAGCCGCGCTTCTCCAGGCCGTCGTAATAGTCGACGACGGTGCCGTCGAGGTAGGGGTCGAACTTCTTATCGACGGCGAGCCGAACGCCGTAGACGTCCACGACGCGATCGCGCTCCGAGGTCGTGGTATCGAAGCCCAGGCTGTAGGAGAAGCCGCTGCAACCGCCCCCCTGGACGCCCACGCGGAGGACCAGCTCCCCGCCTTCGGGGAGGCCCTGCTCCTCGACCATCTTCTCGATCACCTTCTTGACTTCATTGGCGGCCTTTTCGGTCAAGGTCACACCCATCGATTTCTCTCCTCTGCGAGTGGGATCACCGGTTGGCACGGACACGATACCGTATACCCAATCATACCAAGATGTCAAATCGAACGTGAGCCCGCAGTCCAGGCCACCCTCTGGCTGCGGAGCCGCTCGACGGCCCCGGCGACGGCACGAGCGGCGAAGTCAATCTCCTCGACGGTCGTGAATCGGCCCAGGCCGAACCGCAGGCTGGACCGGGCCAGGTCTTCGCTCAGGCCCATCGCCATCAGGACATGGCTGGGCTCGGGATCGGCGGCGGTGCAGGCCGACCCGGAGCTGACGGCGACGTCGCGCATCGCCATCATCAGCGCCTCGCCATCGACATCGATAAAGCTGAGGTTCAGGTTGCCCGGCAGACGATCGGTGGGATGGCCGTTGAGCTGGATCCCCGGCACGGCCGCGGCGATTCGCTCGTGCAACCGCTGCCGCAGCTCGAGCAGGCGGAGCGACTCCGCCGGCAGCTCATCCAGGGCCAGCTCCAGCGCCGTGGCCAGTCCGACAACCAGGGGGACCGGCACGGTCCCACTCCGGAACCCCCGCTCATGACCGCCGCCGTCGACCAGCGGCTGGAGGCGAACCTGGGGAGCGCGGCGGCGGACGTACAAAGCGCCGATCCCCTTGGGTCCGTAGAATTTGTGTGCCGAGATGCTCAGCAAATCGACCGAGGCGGCCTGCACGTCCAGCGGGATCTTGCCCACGGCCTGGGCCGCGTCGGTATGGAACAGAATGCCGCGCTGGTGGCACAGCCGGCCGACCTCGGCGATCGGATTGAGCGTCCCCACCTCGTTGTTCGCGGCCATGACCGAGACCAGGACCGTTCGGTCCTGGAGGGCCTCGGCGACCGCCTCGGGAGCGACGCGCCCCTGGGCATCGCAGGCGACGATGGTGACGTCCCATCCCTGGCGGGCCAGCCGCTTCATTGGATCCAGCACCGCCTTGTGCTCGGACGCGGCGGTCACCAGGTGGTTGCCCCGCCGAATCATCGCCTGGGCCACCCCCTTGATCGCCAGATTATTCGATTCGGTCGCCCCCGAGGTGAACACGATCTCCCGGGCCTCGGCGCCGATGGCACGGGCAACCTGCTCCCGAGCCCGTTCCACGGCCTCCTCGGCCTCCCAGCCGAACCGGTGGGAGACGCTCGCCGCGTTGCCGTAGACTTCCGTAAAATACGGCAACATCGCCTCGACGACCCGCGGGTCTGTCCGAGTCGTCGCCTGGTTGTCGAGATAAATCGGGAGCCGCACGCCAGGCCGCCTCCGGAACGTAGGTCAGGCTGTCCAGCCTGACAGAGTGTGTGAGGGTGTCCAATATGAACAGTCCGCCTCCGAGGGATCCTAGACCGGGCGGTCGGCGCTTTCAACCCCGCGCCTAAGATCCGAATCAACCACGATCTCGGTCAACTCCGGCTTGCCGAATCCTGGGGGATTGGTTAAAGACACACCCTGGGAGAGAACCGGCAGAGGCTGGGCGCTCCGCAACGGTCGGATGCGACGACGGACGGCAAGGAGGCCTCCCGATGGGATACGACAAGCACCAGGCGAGCGCGGAGTTTGCCCGCTGGAGTGATAGCTATGATCGTTGCATCCTCCAGTGGTTGATTTTCGGGCCGTCCCACAGGGTCTTGATCCGGCGAATCCGCGAGGTGGTCGGGAACCAGCCGGCCAAGGTTCTCGATGTCGGCTGCGGGACCGGTTTGTTCGCGTCCCGGCTCCGGGCTGCACTCAACCACGTCGAAATCGTTGGCGTCGACCTTGTCCCGGAGATGCTGGCCCAGGGCCGATCCCGCTGGCGACGCGACCGGGCGCACGTCTTGCCCATCCAGGGGGATAGCGAACGTCTGCCGTTCGGATCGGGAAGCTTCGACATCGTCACCTGCGCCCACAGTTTCCACCACTACCCCCACCAGGACCGTGCGATCGCCGAGATGCGCCGCGTCTTGAGGGCCGGTGGCCGGCTGATGGTCATCGACGGGTACCGCGATAGCCTTTGGGGCTGGTTCATCTTCGACGTCTGTGTGGCCGGCATCGAAGGGGACGTGCACCACGCCTCGGCCCGCCGGTTCCGCGAGCTGATGACCCAAGCCGGCCTGCAAGCGATCGCGCAACGCCCCTACCGCGGTCTCGCGCCGTTTCTCCTCACCGAAGGGATCGCGACCGAACCCGTCCCCCTGGTCCCCGCGCCCCACTTCCCGACACGCCGTCTCACAGAAGCACGCATTCATACGCTGGACGACGACTCGGGGTTGCGCCCTAGATGACCGCGGTCGCGCCTGCGATGAAGGCAGGGTCCCAAGCTGTCTCTGGAGTCAGAGGTGCTCTCTCTTGGGATCCCGACAAAGGCGCTGCGCTCCAGTCAGCACCTTGTCGGGTAACTGTCGTTGTGTCCGACGCCGCAGCCGTAAGGTCAACGCAACCATGCACGCCATCGAGATGACGGGATCGCCTCCGCCCACCACCGCCTTGGCCGCGGTGCCTTCGTAGAGGAACATCACGTCACTGAACAGGGAGCAATACCGATCCCACAAGGCGAACAAGGTCTGTGCCTCGATCGCGGCATCATGGTTTCCGGCAGTCGTCAGGGCAAGCACCAGCGCCAGGGATCTCATGTTTGTAACTGGATCAGTGGGACGATCCGTCCTCCGAGGAGACCTTGGAATCGATCCGGTTCGGTGGAATTGGGATGGTCCGCGCAGACCTTGAACTTCTCCAGGGGGAGGGGCATCGGTCGTTCCCACCCTCCTGAGGACACTTGTCAGTCTTCTTCCGAGGCGCAGGCCCAAGGCGGCTCCGCTTGCGGACAGCCCCAATCATTGGGGCTGGTTATTATAAAAAGGTCCTGTGGTGTCGCAGCCATTGTACTGGGTCGGGTTCGAGCACACTCCAGCAACACACGAGCCTACGAGTGGATTATTGTTGCAGTTCTGAGTCTGGGGGTTATTCCCGTCGACGCCAGGAGGGCCTCCCCCTTGCTGCAGTGAGAAGATATTCGTAAGCCAACTGCAAGCAATGCAGGCTGTGCCGCCCGGGACACCGGCTGTCCCGCAATTGGGTTCGTGGGATTCTGGTAACCTACAAGCGTATATACTCCGGGGGGATTGAACACATTCGCAACGTAGACGTTCGCGTCCGTACAGCTTTCGCTAGAGTCTGTTCCTAAGGGTATCTGAGCCCCCGAATGGGGGCGGTGGTCAATAGCCAGGGGCGGTAGCCCCTGGGAGAGCGTTCCGGCGCCTCCCCTTGGAAGAGCC
>JAJPJC010000039.1 GCA_021324445.1 Isosphaeraceae bacterium | reverse complement strand
TCAACAAATTCGGGAGACATCGGATGGACCTCCGTGATCGGGAAACCAAAACCACCCCAGTCAAAGAGGTTACAGTAATTACGACCGCATGTTCAAAGGGGTAGCTGTCCAGCCTGACATTCCCGGAGCGTCAGTCTGGACAGCCTGACCTACTTTGGGAGGTCTCGCCATGTTCTTCCTCAAGCGGTACACGATCCGCAGCTTCGAGATGGGTCTCCACATCCGCGACGGCGAGTTCCGAGGGCTCCTGACCGCCGGCACGCACTGGTTCTTCGATCCGTTCGGCAAGGTCACGGTCGAGGTCGTCTCCCGGCGCACGCCGTTCCTCGCGCACGAGAAGCTCGATCTGATCGTCAAGTCCGGCGAGCTCAAGGGCTACGCCGAGGTGCTGGACCTCCAGGACGATCAGCGCGCGCTCGTGTGGATCGATCGCCGGTTCGCCCGGATCCTGGGGCCGGGGCAGCATGCGTTCTGGACCGACCCGCGCGACATCCGGGTCGAGGTGGTCGACGCGCGCCGGGTGCGGTTCGAGCACGAGGCTCTCAAGGTCATCTGCCGGAACCCGTCCGCGCGCGAGCAGCTGGAGCTGGGCGCGGTCGGGCGCGGCTGCGTGGGGGTCCTGTTCCTCGACGGCCGCTACGCCGAGACGCTCCAGCCGGGCCCGTGGGCCTTCTGGAAGGGCGCGGCGGATGTCCGCGTGGTCGAGGTCGACCTGCGCGAGACGACGCTCGACGTTCCCGGCCAGGAGATCATGAGTGCGGATAAGGTGACGCTCCGGCTCAACGCCGTGGCGACCTACCGCGTCGCCGACCCGCGGCGGGCGGTCTGCACGGCGGACGACTTCCAGCAGGCCCTCTACCGGGAGGCCCAGCTCGTGCTCCGCGCCGTCGTGAGTGCCCGCGAGCTCGACGCGCTCCTGGCCGAGAAGGAGGCCGTGGCGACCGAGGCCGCCGCGCTGCTGGCTCCGCGTGCTGAGGGGCTGGGGCTCCAGGTCGTGGCCCTGGGCATCCGGGACCTCATCCTCCCGGGCGACATGAAGGAGCTGATGAACAAGGTGACGGAGGCGAAGAAGGCCGCCGAGGCCAACCTCATCACCCGCCGCGAGGAGACGGCCGCCCTGCGCAGTCAGGCCAACACGGCCAAGCTGCTGGCCGAGAACCCGACGCTCATGCGGCTCCGCGAGCTCGAGGTCCTCGAAAAGGTCGTCGCCAGCGGCAAGCTCCGCGTCGTCCTCGGCGAGAAGGGCCTCGCCGAGCGCGTCATGAACCTCATCTGACCGGCCGGTCCCGGCGCCGTCCTGGGCGCCCGGCCGGCGCGGTCGTTCCGGCGGACCTTGGTCGTCAGTTTGCCTCCGGCTTGTCTTGATCGCGGTGGCGATCTGGGGGATAATCCCGCCGCCCCCTCGATTCCCATCATCCTGGCAAGGGTTCGCACCTCCGGTCAACCTCGCTCCCGTAGGTCAGGCTTTAGCCTGACAGCAGACCCGATCGCGTCAGGCTAAAGCCTGGCCGACAGTAAGACGATCAGCGAGTCGCAGGGGGCATCCGTCAAGAGGAGGACGGGACGATGCCGGTCGTCACACGGAGACGTGGCCCTCTCGGCACGAAGCTGCGATCTGACCGCACCACCGCGGCGAGGCCGATTGTCGAGGACGTCCGCGTCCTGAGCGAGGTCGTGCTGGCAGCCTGGTGCGGGCTGGTCGCGGGCTGGCTCGAGCTGGGCGTGGTGCTGGCCCAGCGGGCCACCAATCCCCGGATCACGCTCGATTCCCTCCGGACCAACCGCCACTTCGTGTGGATGATCCCGCTGTCCAACCTGCTGATCTTCTGCGCCTTGGGCCTTCTGATCGGCTGGCTGGCGCGGTACCGGCCGCGGTTCGCCCGGGCACTCGGGTGGCGCGCCTACGTGGCTTTAGCCGCGCTGGCTTTGCTGATGACCATTGAGGGGTTGTATCCGTCCGCGAGGCTCGTGCTGGCGTGCGGGATCGGCAACTGGTTCGGCCCGGTGGTCGCGCGGCTCGGAACGGGATTTCCGCGGTTCCGGCGCCTGAGCCAGTGGGTCATGACCGGCGGCCTGGCCGTGCTGGCGGCCGTCTGGTCGGGGCGCGCGGCGACGGCCGAACGGCGGGCCTGGTCTCACCTGCCGCCGGCGGCGCCGGGCGCGCCCAACGTCCTGCTGATCGTGCTGGACAACGTCCGCGCCGCCAGCATGAGTCTCTACGGCTACGAGCGCCCGACCACGCCGAACTTGCAGGGGCTGGCCGGGCAGGGCACCTGGTTCACCCAGGCGTTCGCGACGGCTCCCTGGACGCTGCCGTCGCACGCCAGCATGTTCACCGGCCAGTGGTGCCATCAGCTCTCTGTGAGCTGGGATCGTGCCCTGGACGCGACCTATCCCACCCTGGCCGAGTTTCTGGCCGGCCACGGCTACACGACCGCCGGCTTCGTGGCCAATACCTATTACTGCAACGCCCGCTACGGCCTCGATCGAGGGTTCGCCCGGTATGAGGATTATTACGAAAACCAGACCGTCTCGCCGTTCGAAGTCGCCGCCAGCTCGGGGCTGGGAAAGCTCCTGCTGGGTGCCCTCGGGATTCCGACCAAGGTGTTCGAGGACGCGCGGGCCAGCGTCCGCAAGTCGGCGGCGATGATCAACCGCGACATCCTGGATTGGCTCGATGCGCGCCCGCTCCAGCGGCCCTTCTTCGCCTTCCTGAACTACTTCGACGCGCATTCGGCCTTCAACCCGCCCGAGGGGCCCGACCCGCGTTTTGGCCTGGCCGCCCTGCCGAAGAAGCGCAAGGACGAGATCCTGTCCAGGTACAAGAAGCTCATGGTCAAGGAGCTCGTCCCGGGGGATGGCCCGCCCGAGCAGATCGAGCGCGAGGCGGTTACGCTCTACCGCGACTCCTACGAGAGCTGCATTGCCTACCTCGATCGGAACATCGGCCGGCTGTTCAACGAACTGCGGCGCCGCGGCTTGCTGGAAAACACCCTGGTGATCGTGACCTCCGACCATGGCGAGCATTTCATGGAGCACGGTTTCATGGGTCATGGCCTGAGCCTTTATCGGCGGGAGGTCCAGGTGCCGCTGTTGATCTTCCCCCCCGCCGGGACGCCGGCCGGCCGGAGGGTCGAGGAACCGGTCAGCCTCCGGGACCTGCCGGCGACGATCCTCGACCTGATCCGGCTCGGCGATCGTTCCCCATTCCCGGGTCAATCGCTGGCCCGGTTCTGCCGGTCGGAGACGACGGCGCCCCGGTCGCGGCCGGTCCCCCTACTGTGCGAAGTCGGCCACCAGCAGAAAATCCCCAGGCAAGGCCACATCCCGGCCACGATGGGGCCGTTGCAATCGATCGTCGCCGAGGGGAGGGTCTACATCCGGAACCACGACGGGCGCGAGGAGCTCTTCGACTTGCTCAACGACCCGCTCGAGCAGCACAACCTCAGCGGCCAGCCGAGTCTGAGACCCGCGCTGGATCACTTCCGCGGGTTACTCGATCAGCTCCTGGCACCCTCCGGCCCGCCGCGCTGAGAGGACGCTTCCTACCGACCGGTGAGCTGTGCATTCCACTCCTGCCAGGCGCCTTCCAGCTCGCGCACCGTCTCCGGATAGCGCGCGGCCAGATCGGTGGTCTCGCCGAGGTCCCAGGCGAGGTTGTAGAGTCGCGCCGGCGTGGCACCCGCCGAGCGCTGGCGCGATCGTCCGATCGGCCCGTCGGCGGCGGGATGGTACCGGACGAGCTTCCAGTCTCCCCGGCGGATGGCCATCTGGGCGGAGAACTTCCAGTAGAGCGCGCTGTGGGGCGGCCCGGTTTGCCGGCCGGACCAGTAGGGCAGCAGGTCCACGCCGTCCAGTCGCCACTCCGGGCTGGCTGTGATCCCCGCGGCCGCCAGCACGGTCGGCATCAGGTCGAGGTGGATCACCGGATGCTCATAGACCGCGCCGGCCGGCAGCCGGCCCGGCCACCGCGCGGCGAACGGGACCCGGATGCCTCCTTCGAGCGTCGTCCGCTTCGATCCCCGCAGCGGGCTGTTCCGCGACCCGTTGATGGCCGTACCCTGCACGGTCGGACCGCCGTTATCGCTCAGGAAAATGACCAGGGTCTGCTGCTCCAGGTTCTCCTCCCGGAGCTTGGCGAGGACTCGGCCGACCCCCTCGTCCAGCGCCGCAGTCATGGCGGCATAGGTCCGGCGGTGTGGGTCCGAGATGGACGAGAACCGCGCGCGGCGCTCGTCGGTCGCGTGCATCGGGATATGGACGGCGTTGAACGCCAGGTAGAGGAAGAACGGCCGGTCCTTGTGCCGGTCGATGAAGGCGACGGCCTCGCGCGCGAAGGCGTCGGTGAGGTACTCGCGCTCGTCGACCTCGGTGGTGCCGCGCTGGAGGGGAGGACCCTGGCCGGGGAAGTACGCGTGCTCACCCTCGAGGAAGCCGAAGAACTCCGCGAAGCCGCGCCGCGTCGGATGGAGCTCGGGGATGACGCCCAGGTGCCATTTCCCGACCAGCCCGGTGACGTATCCGGCAGCCCCGAGCCGGTCGGCCAGGGTGGTCTCCGTCAGGGGCAGCCCGCCGCCTTCTGCCGGGTTGGACTCGTGGCCGAACCGCTGCTGATAGCGGCCGGTCAGCAGCCCGGCGCGGGACGGCGAGCAGATCGGCGCCGAGGCGTATCCGTTGGTGCAGCGGATGCCGTCGCGGGCGATGCGGTCGATCTGCGGCGTGGGGATGTCCGGACAGTTGTGGAAACCGACGTCGCCGTAGCCCAGGTCGTCGGCGAGAATCACGATGATGTTGGCCCGCTTCGACCCGGTCAACCCCTCGGCAGCCGACGTATTCACGAACCCGGTGGCAACCGCCAGGAACAACCAGGCCAGGATTCGTTGCATGGTGACCTCGTGGGAGGGAAGGGAAAGGGAGGGAACTGGGGGCCTCGACGCGAGCCCCGAGGCCGGTGGATCATCCCACAGCGGCGATTCCTGTCAACGGCAAGCAGTTCGGGCACGGGCGCGCGGCCCTGGCTGCGCGGCTGCGCCGGACCGGCTCGCTCGCCCTTGACGAACGCGGTCCCTCCGGCTATGGTTTGGCTCGATCGTCTTGTCCCGTCGCGTGCATGTCTTGCGCTGGGCCACGGCCGAAAGTCAAATCGGGAGCTCGGAGGCCCAGGCGCCGCGGGACCGGACTCGCGAGGCCTTCGCATGGGAACCCTCGACCGGTGATCGTGGCAAGCGATCCGCGTCAGGCCGGTCGATGTCAGGCCCGGTCGTGAGCCGGTCGCTGGACCGAGGTTGGGACGCCGGTCGGGTCGTGGGCGGATCGGCCAGGGACGGCCGTTCGCAGGCCAACACCACACCGTTCGCAGGGAGGAATCGTGCGAGGGGACGACCAACCCAGTCGCTGCCCGCCTCGCGGCGTGTGGTTTGGGCTGATCCTGACGGCCGGGCTGACCGGCGTCCTGCCGGCGCAGGAGGCGTCGCCGCCGGACGCCGCGCCCCGCACCGCCGACCCACTGACTCTGACAGCCGCTCGCGTGACACGGTGGGTCAGTCCGGACGGCCACTATGTCCACCTGCTCGGCGACGCAGCCCTCCTCCAGGGCGTCGAGGGCTTCCGCGCGCGCGAGGCGGTGGCGCGGATCGTCGACCGGTCGTCCCCGACCGAGCGGCTCTACCTGGTCGAGGTCTACGTCGAGGGAGACGTCCGCGCCAGCGGCGCGACAGTGCCGACCCGGACGGGCGGCCAGCGGGCGGTCTTCCGCACGCCGCAGGTCCAGATCCGGGCGTACGACGCCACGGTGATCGCCCTGCCCAGTCCGCCGCGACCCGCGGGGATCCTCATTCGCTCGGGCTTCGCCAGCGCCCAGCCAGTCGCACCCCCGGCCCGGCGCCGCACGGCGGCGGGTTTGAATGCCCAGCCGGAGCCCGTCCCCGATCGAGCGCCGCCGCCGGGCCGGGCCCAGCCCAAACGCGACCCCATGGTCGTGCCGGCGCAACTGGTGCGGAACGTCCCCCCGGATGCCAGCTCGAATGCCAACTCGAATCCCAGCCCGGATCGGGACCCGGCCGTTCCTCCTCCGGCTGATCCGCCTGTGGTGCCCGTGGTCAGCCCCGTGCAGCCGGCAGTGGCGGTCCAACCGCCTCCGGTCGACCTGGCGCCGATCGAGGGCCCGCCCCCGGGGGGTGCGCCCGCGGTCGAGGTGCCGGCCCTGCCGCCCAACCCCGAGGACCTGCCCCCAGGCATCGAGCCGTTGCCGACTGAGCCCGGGACCCCCGCAACTCCGCCCGGCGCCGGCGCCGCACAGCCGCCCGGAGCGGCCGCGACGCCCCTGGTCCCCTTCATACCGGGAACCCAGCGGATCACGACCATCGGCCCGCGCAGCGGCCGCGAGCTGATGTTTCGCAAACTCATGACCACGCCCGAAGGTGTGGACATCTACATCGCCCGCGGCGGCATCAATCTGGTCATGCGGACGCCCCAGCTCGGCATCATGGACATCGAGGCCGATGAGGCCGTGATCTGGCGCGGTCCGCAGCGCGAGAAGGGCCAGTCGATCCAGGGCCCCAACGGCGAGTGGATCGACGACCCCCAGAAGCAGCCGATGGAGGTCTACCTCCAGGGGAACGTGATCGTGCGCCAGGACGAGACCAAGGTGGCCGGCAAAGGGGACCAGCGCACCATGCTGGCGCCGCGGGTCTACTACGACTTCCTCACCGACCGCTTCCTGGCCTATGACGCCGAGATCAACATCTTCGCCGCGGGGCTGCTGGCCCCGATGAAGGTCAAGGCGCCGCGGGTGGAACAATTCCACCCTTTGATCAAGCAGCCGGATGGCACGTTCAAGCCCTCCCCGCATCCGACCATCCGCGCCGACCATGCCGTCACCAGCGGCAGCCGGTTTGCCAACCCGGGCTATCGGATCACCAACAAGTCGCTCGATCTGACGCGGTCCGCCCGGCCGGCCACCGATCCCCTGACGGGATCCCAGCTAGCCAAGCCTGGCGACAAGAATCCACCCGAGGACCTGGTCTGGACGGTGGACGCCCGGCAGAACTTCTACTGGGCCGGGCCGTTCCCCGTCTTCTACTGGCCCCACTTCGTCGCCGAGATCGACGACACGGAGCCCCCGCTCCGCCAGATCTTCTTCCGCACCAACAATTACTTCGGGCAGCAGTTGCTCACCGACTGGAACGGCTTCCGCTTCATCAACATGAAACGGCCCGACTGGATCGATATCTGGAACCTCGACCTCGATTACTTGAGCGCCCGGACCAAGACCTTCCCCGCGATCGGGATGGAGACCGGCTGGTTCGGCCAGGACTTCCTGGCCGACCTGAGCGACCCTTACCATCGCCAGCGCCCCATGCTGGAGACCTTCACCAAGTCCTACTTCGGCTACTTCGAGATCTGGGGCCTGCGGGACTACGGCACCGACGTGCTGGGTACCGGACCGGCGATTATTACCAACGGACCGCCCGGCGCCGGCATGGCCGGCATCCAGCGCAGCTCGACGCCCTCCTTCACGGACTTCCGCGGGCGGTTCAATATCCGTCACAATCAACGCTTCCTCCCCAACGACGACGAGCACCAATTCCAGGAGCTCCGGCTCCAGCTCGAAGCCGGCGCCTGGTCCGACCGCTACTTCCTGGAGGAATACTACAAGCGGCTGCACGATACCGGGTTGGACCACGAGACCCTGGCCTACGGGATCTGGCAGAACGACAGCCAGTTCGCCGACCTCTGGACGGAGGCCAACCTGATGAACTGGCAGACGGAAACCCAGTGGCTGCCGCGGGCCGACTACTACCGGCTGGGCGACTCGCTCCTGTCCAACCGGTTCACGTACTACGAGCACTCCGGCCTCGACTATGCGATCACTCACACCGACATCATGGTGAACAACCCCAACCTCTTCGCCTACATGCCCTTCGACCCGATCTCGAACACGACGGGGGTCTTCTCGGCCGGCCGGTTCTACACCAACCACGAGCTGGACCTGCCCCTGAAGTTCTTCAACGCGGTGCGGCTGGTGCCGTATGTCCAGGGGCAAGCGGTCGGCTGGACGGACCAGCTCGGGGGCGGGCCGCTGGGCCACCTCCCCACCGGCCCGATGGGGCGCATCTGGGGTGCCGCGGGCTCCCGCGCGGAGATCACCCTGTGGAAGAAGTATCCCTATGTCGTCAGTGAGCTGATGAACGTCCACGGCCTGAACAACAAGATCAGCTTCTTCGCCGACGCCCGGGCCGCCTGGTCCAACATCCGGCTCAACCAGATCGCGGTCCAGGACGACCTGGACAACAATACTTACGAGATGGTGCGGCGCTACTTCGCCATCACGAGCTTCATGGGCGGGCTCTTGCCGTTCCCCTACGACCCCCGGCACCTGATCCTGCGGCGGATGATCTCGCCGATCACCGGCACGACCGACGTCCAGGCCTCGATCGACACGGTCATGCTCGGCGTGCACCAGCGGCTCCAGACCAAGCGCGGCCCGATCGGACGGCGGCGGATCGTCGACTACATGACGCTCGACGCCTCCACAACGTACTTCCCCGACGCCGCCCGCGACAACTTCGGCGCGAGCTGGGGCCAGACGCAGTACAACTACCAGTGGTACATCGGCGACCGGACGAGCATCGTGTCCTCGGGTTGGTTCGAATTCTGGAAGCTGGTCGGCAGCAATCCGGTCACCAATGGCTTCGTCACCGGTTATAACCCCAAAGGTCTGAACATCATCACCACGGGCATCTCGCTCGCCCGGCCGCCGCGGTCGAACATTTACCTCGGCTACACGATCATTGACACCGGTCCGATCAAGACCTCCGCGCTGAACGCCAGCCTGAGCTATTGGCTCAGCCCGAAATGGTATGGTACGCTCTCGGCCTCGTACGACTTCGGCGACGCCGTCTTGCTGGGCACGGTGTTCTCCTTCACCCGGATTGGCGCCGATTACCTGACGACGATCGGCCTGTCGGTCGATCCCCAGCGTATGAGTTACCAGGTGGCCCTCCAGCTCACGCCGCGTGGCACGCCGGCGTTCCGCTTCGGATCCAACTCGGCCACGAACACCTTCGATACGCGCTTCGCCCCCACCGAGTAACCCAGTCATGACTGAGCCGATCGTTCCCACCCGAGGACCCGTCCAGTGGCCTGCGGAGGGCTCCCGCTGGGAGCCGGTCGTGGCCCTCGAGTCGGCCGCGCGCGCCCCGGCGGGAGCGGGGCCCGGCGCGGGGGAGTTGGGCCTGGATCCGCCTGCCGACGGGCATGCCCACGCCGACCGCCGCAATACCCGCGGCAAACTGGCTGCGGGCTGGCGCGGGCTGAAGGCCGCGGCCCGGGGCGACTCCAGCTTCTTCGCGCACGGTTATCGCGGCACGCTCATCGCCATCACCGCCGCGCTGCTGGGTGTCGACCAGCGGGGTTGGTGTTGGCTGGTGCTCGGCGCGTGCCTGGTCCTGATCGCCGAGCTGGCGCACAGCGCCGTCGACACACTGGCGCGGGCGATCGGCGACCGCGAGGAGCCACGGCTGAAGACGGCCCGCGAGATCGCCGCCGCCGGCGTGCTCGTCGCCGCGCTGGGCTCGGGAGCCGTCACCCTCCTGGTGCTCAGCGGCAAGTTCATCGAGCTCCTCGGCTGGGGTCGATAACCTCGGCACGGCCCGCGCCTGGGCCAGTTCTTCCCCCGGCTGCCACCCCGGACGCTTGCCGCGACCCGCACGAGTCCCCCTGATCGCTACCTCCCCACCGCCTCCCGCCGGGCGGCAAGGTCTTTTCTGGATCGACCCGCGCGGCGGTCCGACGTTAACCCCGGTGGGAAAACCCCGTTGCGGCTGGTGAGGACCCGACGATGGGCAATGGTCTCGTGCCGGAGGTCGTGGTGTCGCAGACCGATCGCGCCGGCTCGGGTCGGTGCTGGCGGTGCGACGGCCTGGGATGGCCCGGCGCGCTCGGTGCGAGCCGGTTCCGGGTGGTCGCCGTGGCCGTCCTGGTCGCCGCGACCCTCTGGGGTTACCTCGACATCGGTCCCCGCGGTCGCCTCGACCCGGGTCGAATCGATCAGCACAAGACCGATTTCACCGTGTTCACCGAGGCGGGAGCGGCCTTCTTCGATGGGCGCAATCCCTATCGCGTCGGCAATCCCCGCGGTTGGCGGTACCTTTATCCGCCCCTCTTTGCCCTGCTGGCCGCTCCCTTATCGGTCTTCGATACGGAATCGCAGGTCATCATCTGGTATGTCCTCAACGTCGGGCTGGTCTTCGCCTGCTTCGGCGAGGTCCGCCGGCTCTGGCGGCTGGCGGCCGGGACCCAGTCGGGACAAGCGCGATGGTTGGGCGCCGGCGTGGGGCTGACCGCCCTGTTGCCGTTCCTGGATTGCATGCAAGCGGGCCAACTGGGGATTGTCATTCTCTACCTGTTGATGGTGGGGTTTCGCCTGGTCGTTGAGGGCCGCTCGTGTCTGAGCTGGTTCCTTGGGGGCCTGGTCCTGGCCTTCCCAGCGGTCATCAAGCTGGTGCCGGCCTTGCCGGTTCTCTTCCTGGTGTTCCAGCAATGGTCGGCGGTGGCTTGGCCCCGAGGTGGGCGCCGGCCGTTGGACCAGGCGACAACCTTGACGGCGGGTGTCTCGACGGGCGTCCTGCTCTTCCTCCTGGTGATTCCGGCGTCCCTGGTCGGCTGGCAGAAGAATCTGAATTACCTGCACATCTGGAAAGAGCGCATCGTGTCGAACGATCGGGTCAGCGGCAACGCGAACTTCAATATCCACAGCTTTCGCAACCAGAGCCTGGCCAACGCGGTCTACCTGTGCACCAAGTCGGTGGCCCCGCAGGCGGTGCTCGACCCGCGATCCCGGCCCGGGTGGGATCGCCCGGAGCGGGTCGTCCATCCCGGGGTCCACGTCGTCATCGGCATCATCCTGATCGCGCTGGTGGCGGTCGGCCTGGCGGCGGGAAGGCGGCCGGACCTCCTCGATCGGGCCACGGCGTACAGCCTGTCCTGCTGCGCGACCCTGCTGGTCTCCCCGTTGTCCTGGGGCCATTATTACATGGCCGGGGTTCCGGCCGTCCTCTGCGTGCCTCTCTGGTTGTCGCGGCGCGGCCGGCCCGGGCTGGCGCGCATCGCCGCCGCCATGCCCCCGATCCTGTCCTGGTCTTACTACCTGGCGATGCCCTACACCGGCGGGGTGGGCCTGCTCGGGCTGGGGACCGCCGCCTGGTTCCTCGCCGCTTGCGGCGCGATCCTTGGCATCGAGGCCGCCGGCGCGCTCGCCACCCCACCGATCCCCTCGCGACAGAAGCCGGGAAGAACCGGCCTGCTGCGCCCGCACTGGATCCGGCCCAGACCCGGGCGGGCTCCCTCCCGGCTCTCCGTGGAACGGCGCAGGAGCCGCCCGGACGCGCCTGCCGATTGAGCGGACCCCGGGTTTCAGCCGGGGCTGTGTTCCTGCGGCCGTTCCGGCCGCGGGTGCCGGGCCGGCCTAAATCACGGCCTCCGATCTCACCGAATGGTCGGTCGTAGGACAATGGAACCTGGAAGTGCGTTATAACCCTGTCGGAAGCGTCAACCGCGCAGACGCCATCTCGATGATCAAATCGGTGGAAGTTTTACTGAGAGTATTATGCATCCGACGGTTTTCCTGAAGAAACTTGCGGCTCTCGAGCTCTCCCTGTCGCGAGACAAGGGCGACTTAGAAGTGTTTGGTGTCGTCCTCCGCGAGGATGCGCGCGAGGAGTGGGACTTGAGCGTTGCCGCCCCCTGGCTCGACTCGCACCATCTCGAATGCTACCAGGTGGTCGCGGATGCCCTCCGGGCGACATTCTCACCCAAGGAACACCGGAACTTTTCCCGGATCGCGATCAGAAACCAGGACTCCCCCTTCCTCGAGGATATCCTCTCCATGACGTCGGTCGAGCATGGCCTGTACGAGATCGTCAACATGACATTATCAGGCATCTCGATCCGGAGGGCTTATATCATCACCGCCAAGCGGAGACCGTCCCAAAGGAGACCGTCCGGGAAGCAACGAAGGAAACGGGACAGGAGCCCCGCCAAGTGAGGCAGGGTCGTTGCCCGGCGGAAGGTTTGGCTCGCCGGAGGGTCGTCTGGGTCTCGGCAACTCACTCTCCGACTGCTGGCGATGACGCTTGAGCCTGGTGCAGCGCCGCGTGTTCCGCCTCGCTGGCCGGGCGGGTATCGCGACCGCGCCGCGTGGTCAGCTCGATCCGGCTGAGGTATTTCACGTTGGCGCACTCGTCGAGCTCCCCGGTGTGGCAGGCGGTGGGGTCCTTGATGAGGAACCGGACGGGCCCTCCGTGCTGGGAGTCGAGCTGCTGGGTACCGAGCCGGTAGACGACGATCCCCTGCTCGCGCACCGGCGGGAGTGGAACTGAGACGTGGAAGTCGTCGCGGTCCGCGTGCAGCGTGACATAGTTCGCCTCGGGATGGACGCCGGCTTGCTCCAGGATCGCCTCGAGGGTCACGCCGTCCCCCTGCCGCTTGGGCTGGAACCGCGACACGTCCTCGACCCGGGCCGACTCCGGCAAGGCATCCAGGTCGGCCCGAGTCAGCCGCAACGACCGCTCGACCGCGCCGTCGACCGTCAAGACGAGTTCCTCGCTCATGGCAGTGGCCTCACGGGTGGATTCGTGCGAGGCGCTCCAGATGGGTGGTGGCCTCGCGGTCGCCCCGCTGCGCCGCGAGCACGGCCAGGTTGCGCCGGGTCAAGTGGCCGTAGATCCCTTGATCGACGCTACAATACTGCTCCGGCCGGTGCAAGGTTAAGATCCGCAGCCAGCACGCCTCGGCGCGGTTCGACTCGCCCCGAGGCCGGTGCACCACCGCCCGGCGGAATAAAAACTCGGCGTCTTCGGGATGGGGCGGCGTCCGAAGCGGTCAGGGGCATCCCAAGGGGTCAGCAACCGAATCCGACTTTCGGTTCCCGACCCCTTTCCCAGGCCCCGACCCCTTTCCCAGGCCCGTTACGGCACGATGTCATCGACGGCGATCGGTGTGAGCGGCTGGTCGGCGATCACCACGGGAACCTGCTGGCCCGGCTTGAAGTCCTGACGACTCGCGTAACCACCCGGACTGGGACCTGTATAGACCTCGACCTGGCGATCGACCAGGTTGACCATCCAGTAGATCGGGATGCCCTCTCTGGCATAGGTCGAGCATTTGATCCCGCGGTCAATTGAGAGCGTCGTGTGAGAGACTTCGACCAGCAGCGCCACATCTGCGGGTTCGGGGTGTCGATGTTTGTAGTCGTCGTCAGAACCGCGGACGATCGCGATGTCCGGCTCCGGCTCATCGTATGCGGGGATCCGCACCGGGACTTCCTTCCGCCACGTCCATCCAGGCGGCAACCGACCTTTCAGCGCTTCACGTACTGCCTCGGTGGTCCACGAATGCTCCGGGCTCTTCGGCATCTTCGCCAGCAGGTATCCCTCGATGAGTTCGACCCGGGGGTCGTCGAGCAGGTCCCCGATCCGCTCGTATTCATCGACGGTCAAGCGGTGCGCAATCGTGGCCATGAGACTCCTCCCTCAGTCCTCGGTCGCTTCGCGCACGTTGAATTCCAGCTTCCAGCGGCGATCATCGCGGGTGCTGCGGCACCAGAGGTCGAGGGTGCCCACCTCGGTGATATGCGCATGGAGCCGCACCGGCACGGGCTCACCCAGGCGGCCGTCCTCGGCGGCCAGGGCGGTCTCCAGCGGAGCGAGCTCCTGGAGCTCCTCGGGATTCCACCGTTCGAGGATCGTGCCGATGGGGTCCTCGCGGCGGGTGGTGGAGCTGAGGAAGCGGAACTCTGCCGGCTCGCCGACGACCAGGCCGAGCTCCGGGCCGGGCACGTCGAACTCGGTCCCTTCCTCCATGCCCATCGGCACGACGCACATCGCCTTGATCGGCGGGGGTACGCCCGGCACGGCGGGAGCGGCTGTCTGCAAGCCGACATAGTAGGAGCGCGGCACGCCGCCGCGGATCCGCACCCCCTTGCCGCGCCGCACCTGACCGTAGTAGGCCGCTCCGTGGGCGACCGCCAGGTCGAGGTCGGTGGATTCCAGCTCGGGGACCGGCCGGCCGGCCCACTCCGAGAGGATCTCCAGCACGCGCCGCCGCAGCTCGGCCGCCTTGAAGACCCCGCCGTTGAACAGCACCGCCGAGGGCAGGATGGTCGAGCCCCCGGTGTGGAGCGAGCCGGCCTGCTGGGTCAGGAACCGGGCTAGGTGCCGCGTGATCGCCGGATCGGCGGCGTAGGGCAGGCCGATCTCCGTCAGGCCGACGCGCCGGCCGCGACCGGGCAGATCCGTCGGCGCGCAGCGGGGGAGGAAGCCCTCGAGCAGCACCCGCTGAAGCAGCTCCCGGCTCAGCTCGGTCTTGACCGAGCCGCCGATAACTTTCGAGCCTCGGCCCAGGACCGTCACCGGGGCCGCCTGCTTCTTCGACTCGGTGAAGAGCGTCTCCTTGGCCGTGCGGCAGGCGTGCCCCAGGGCGATGCGCTGCGCGGCATCCAGCCCGTCCATCCCCTGGGGCAGCGTGGCGGCCACCGCGTAGGCCAGGGCCAGGTCCATGTTGTCGCCGCCCAGCAAGATGTGCTCACCGACGGCCAGGCGGGTCAAGGCCAGGTCGCCCCCCTCGTCGGTCACGGCGATCAAGGTGAAGTCGGTGGTCCCGCCGCCGACGTCGCAGACCAGGAGGACGTCGCCGACTTTCACTTTCTTCCGCCATTTGTCCCCCTGGGCGGCCAGCCAGGCGTAGAAGGCGGCCTGCGGCTCCTCGATCAGTGTGACCTGCCGCAGCCCGGCCTGGGCGGCGGCCTCGGTGGTCAGCTCGCGCGCCGCCGCGTCGAACGAGGCCGGCACCGTCAGGAAGACCTCCTGGTTCTCCAGCCGATCGGCGGCCGTCCGACCGGCGACCCGCGCGTTCCAGGCGTCGCGCAGATGTTCCAGATAGGCCGCCGAGGCGGTAACCGGCGAGACCCGCGCGACCTCTTCGGCCGCCGCCCAGGGCAGGATCGCGGCCCGGCGATCGACCCCGGCGTGGGACAGCCAGCTCTTGGCGGAGCTGACCAGGCGGCCCGGTACCTTGGCCCCGTGCTCGCGCGCAAAGACGCCCACGATCCGGTCCGGGGGCGACTTCCAGGGCAAGTCCAGTCCCCCCGCGGGAAACTCCTTGGCGGACGGCAGATACAGGAACGACGGCAGCAACGGTCGATCCGACACCTCATTGATCGCCACCACCTGGGGGATCCCCAGGCTGGTGATCGGGCCGGGCCGGTCGGCCTCGTTCGCGGTGGTGTCCGCGAACGCCAGGGCGGAGTTCGTCGTCCCCAGGTCGATCCCTACCACGTAACGAGACATAGCGTGCTTTCGGATTACGCCTGCAAGAAAGTAGGTCAGGCTTTCAGCCTGACAAGTCGGGAGCGTCAGGCTGAAAGCCTGACCTACGTGTCGGGAGCGTCAGGCTGAAAGCCTGACCTACGGTTGGGAGCGTCAGGCTCGATGGGGGTGGTCTCCGCCGGCCTGCGCGCCTGCCGCGGTGCGACCGCCTCAGGGGATCTCGACTTCGGCGGGGGAGAGCACTGAGGAATCGTCGCGGGCCACCGGCAGGAGCGGGAGGTGGACAGACCGGACCCGCCAGCCATGATGCTTGAGGGTCCCCCGGAACGGCGGTGCTCCGTTGACGTTGCCGACCAGGCGGACCGCGGCCGGGTCGAAGTCGACCGGGACCGTGACCGGCTGCTCCTCGGCCGCCTCAATGATCGGCTCGATCGTCAGGTAGTCGTGCAGCGACTTACGGCAGCCGCGGTGGATATCCCGCACCGCGGCGCCGATCTGCGCATCAGTGTAGCCGTCGATATCCTCTTCCAGGAAATCGACGAGTCGGCCGTCGCGCTGCAGGACCGCCAGGACCCGCAAGTCGGGACCCGTCGGCGCCCGCGAGAAGAGCGGCTCAACCCGCGCCGCGAAGTCGCGATCCGTGAGGATCCACCAGAACGCCCGAAGGGCCAGCAGGAAGCGGTTCAAGGTGTCGGCCTCGTGATTCCCCAGAGCAGAGAACTCGCCCGCGATCCCGTCCTGATTCCCAGTGTACCGCCCCTGCCGGCGGTTGCAAACCAGGCCCCGATCAGTCGGTTTCCGGATCGCATCGAGCGATCAGAGACCGAATTGCATCGCACAGGATCGGCGCGATATGATGGAGGAGCTGTGCGTGGGTGATCGTGTCCGGACGCGCGACAACCCGCGGGGGCCGGCCCGCGATGGTCCCGGTCGGTCAGGTCAGTCAGGCAGTCCAGCGGAGACCTCCAGGGGAATTCTCGACGTCATGTCAAGCTTCACCACTCACGACGCGTCCGACGCCCTGCTTGTCCAGTTCGAGTCGGCCTCCGGTCTGAACGACTTCCGCAATAGCGGGCTGCGCGACTCGCTCTATGAGCTGGTGCAGACCCGACCGGATCCCCGCTTCGCCCTCGACCTCGCCAAGGTCGACTACCTCTCGAGCTCAGGCGTGGCCATCCTCGTCGGTCTGAAGCGGCGCGTCGAAGCGCGGGGCGGCAAGATTGTCTTCTACCACGTCCAGCCGGTCGTCCGCGACCTGCTCGCCGTTATGAAGCTCGACCGCTTCTTCACCATCGCCGACGACCAGTCCCGTGCCCTGGCCTCCCTCCGTCCCGTCCCCACGGCTTAATCCGTTCCTTCGCTTCTCTCGAAACCCCAGCTTTCCCATCTTGACGAGTGCCATGAAGTACGGTTCCGCACGGCGTCGATGGAGAGAGGCGTAAGTGAGTCGCGACGCGGGCCAGGACGACGGGGTCGGTCTGGCCTGCACCCGGGTCGACTGCGCGGTCCGCGCCCGGCGCGCCCACGAGTTCCGTGCCGGATAACGAGACGAATCGAATCAGGGGAGGGCGGCTTCCGGGGCGTCGGGCCGATCGGGCTTTGGGACGATCGCCGCGTCGACGCACTTCTGCGAGCTGCCGGGAAGGGAGTCTTCCATGAGAAGCACACGGCGGCGGTCGGAGCGGTCCGACTCGGTCCGGCGGAGGCACATGTCCCGTGCGGAGGCGCTGGAGGACCGGCTGGTCCTCTCCTCCACGATGCTTCCGAGTTATCTCGCGCCTTGGACACCCAGTGATCTGCCGGTCACCAACCCGATCACGCATCAGCGGGAGCTGGTTTCGGAACGAAGCCTGTCCAACCCCTTGAACGTGAGCAGCCAGGGCTTGACCAACGAGGGGAAGATCGTCTCGGGGACCGACCGCGCGGGTGACCTCTGGGTCATCACGGTGCACGGACCGGGCAAGGTCATCGTCACCGACACCACGCCCAATGATGGGACGCTCGACGACGACATCAACACGATCCAACTGGTCGGCACCAGCCTCAAAAACACCTATGTGACGGGGACCGTCACCGCCTCGCCCAAGACGCTGACCAATGGCACGATTCTGTTCAACCAGCTCCTCGCGACCTCGGGGGTCAACTCGATCGAGCTCAACGGCTTCGTGCTCTCTTCGGCGGTCTCCCCCTCGGTGACCACCTCGACGGGGGTGTTCCTCTATGGCGGCGTGAAGACTCTGTCGTTCCAGGACATCGACGCGTCGATCGACAGCTCCACGGGCGTGACGCCCTACCAGATCGTCATCGGCACGGCCGGCACGCCGTTGAAGGTCGAGCCGTCGATCTACTTGAACCAGATCATCAACCTGGTCGCCAGCAGCACGGCGACGACCATCCCGACGACGCCGATCACCACCCCGAGCGTCCAGATCGTCGTCAACGGCGCGATCCAGAACTTCGACATCACCTCGGCCACCCAGGGACCGGTCGGGGCGGCGTTCCAGTTCGAGCTCCCCGTCGTCGGCACCACCGGGAGGACCTCGATCCAGGCGACGGCGATCAACAAGCTCAACGTGGCCGGCTCGGCCAAGAACTTCACCGTCTCGCGCACGGCGCAGCCGTTCCAGACGGAGTCCAGCGGGTTGCAATACCTGAAATCCGCGACCTTCGGCGGCAATTCCGATGGGGTGGGCATCGATGTCGATGGCCCGATCGGCAAGCTGGTGTTCCGCCGCGGGCTGGGCGATCCCTCGGGCGTGTTCACGGCCAAGGGGAGCGGCGGCCAATCGCTGCCGGCGACCTCCTATGGGACGGGCACCGGCTCGACCGGCTACCCGGCGGCCGGCTACCTCGGCGGGGTGATCTCGGCCCGGCACATCAAGAAGCTGGTGGTCGGGTCGGCCAACACACTGACCCAGACCAACCAGAACCCCAACTTCGTGCAACAGACGTCCAACGGGTCTGCGACCTATTCGACCAACCCGGGCTATTCCTTGACCAACGCGGTCGTGGCCTCGTCGGGCTCGATCGATCAGGTCGCCGTGACCGGCTCGCCGCTGAACAGCGAGATCAAGACCGGCTTCGACTACCCGGCGTACCTCGCCGGGCTGGAGGGCACCCGGGCGCCCAGCCATATCGGCCGGCTCACGGTCAACGGCGACCTGATCAACAGCGACATCTCGGCGACGGTCCGCCCGGCCAACCACCACTACCAGCGCGGCACCGGCGTCGTCGGCCCGGGCAGCATCACCGGGACCGTCACCGGCAACGCGATCGACACCAACGGCACCACCGGCCTGGGGAACACCGGCTCGGGCGTCTTCGCCCGCCATCTCAAGGGCCGGCTGCCGGCGACCGTGTGAATTGCCCTGGCGGTCGGAGGACGGAGCCGGCTCCTACAGGCGGATCCTGTAGGAGCCGGCTCCGTCCGGCGATCCGCGCGCTTCCGGGCCGGCATCATCAGGGATCACCACCGCCACAGCGCCGTCCCCCAGTTCAGCCCGGCTCCGAACCCCGAGATCAGCAGGAGGTCCTCGCGCTGGATGCTGCCCTGACGGTTCAGCTCATCCAGCGCGATGGGGATCGATCCGGCCGAGGTATTGCCGTACCGATCGAGGTTCTTGAAGACCGAGTCGCGGTGGAAGCCCAGGACGTCGGTGGCGGCGTGGATGATCCGTACATTGGCCTGGTGGGGGATGAACCAGCGGACGTCGCGCACCTGGCAGTGGGCATGGGCCAGCACGGTGAGGGTCGAATCGGCCAGGATGCGGACAGCCCACTTGAAGATGGCGCGGCCATCCATCGTGAGATAGTGCAGGCCCTGTTCCAGCGCCGCCGCCGAGGGCGGGATGCGACTGCCACAGGCGGGGCGGCTCAGGAGGTCGCCGCCGGATCCATCCGAGCCGAGCTGGTAGGCCAGCAGTCCCTGGTCCGGCTCGCCGGGGGCCAGCAGCACGGCGCCGGCGCCGTCGCCGAAGAGCGGGTAGCTCTTCTGGTCACCCGGGTTGATGATCCGGCTGTTGCAATCCCCGCCGATGACCAGGGCGCAGCGGCTGTTGCCCGTGCCGACGAACTGCGCCGCAATGATCAGGGCGTAGACGAACCCCGCGCAGGCCGCCTGCACGTCGAAGGCCGGACAGGCCAGCTTGAGCTGGTCCTGCACCAGGTTCGCCGTGGAGGGGAAGGCCATGTCCGGGGTGAAGGTGCCCAGGACCAGGAGGTCGACATCCCCGGGTTCCCGGCCCGCCGCCCTCAGGCACCGCAGCGCCGCCTGGGTGCACAGGTCGCTGGTCGCCTGGTGGGGCAGGGCAAACCGCCGCTCCTGGATCCCGGTCCGGTTGACGATCCAGTCCGGGTCGAACCCGTGGCTGGCATGCAAGTCCCGATTGCTGATCACCTGTTCGGGTAGGTAGCAACCTGTACCCAGGATGCGGATCCCCAGGAGGGTCTGGGTCCGCGGTGCCGGATGAGCTTGTCCGTTCGACGTCGGCGCCACGCGAGCACCCGCATCGGGAACGGCGGATGGCCGATCCGTGTGAGCCATGTTGCCCACTCGATCATTGGTCATGGTGATGATTGCACGGATTGGGGACAGGACCGGGCCGGCTCACGATGCGGAGGGATCCCGCGCGAAGCGGAGGACTCAGGCGCGCGCTCGAGCGGCCGGAGCGAGCGGATCGCGGGCTGCGGACCGAGGATCACCGCGACGTCCGGTGCGAAGCCGGCGATCCCGGGAAGCGGGCGGCCGCCACGGCCGCGGCGCCAGGTGAGAACTCGGGGCTGTCTCCCACCTCGGCTCAGGGATCGTGCCCGGCTCCTGGGTGAGATGATACCACCTCGTTCTCAGCGCGCAGACAACTTGCCAGCGGCATACGGCTCGCTTTCAACGGTCTCTTCCAGAGACTTTCGATTGCTCCCGGAAAAACACGACTATAATGATTCCACGCCCTGAAGACCAGACCAAAGACCGAACGAACCAGAAGGTCCGCTCGCGGGTCGATCGGCGGTCGATGCATCAAGGGTTGCATCCGGGCAGCCGTTTGTCCTGGCAGGCGGCGGGGCCGGTTCGCGGGCCGATGGCAGCCGGGCGCGGCTGCCCCACAGGACTCAGGGATGTCCGAACATCGCATTCGCTTGCGTGGCGGCTGGGAAGCCCGGGCGCTCGACGGGCTGCCGGCGGTGGTGGAACGGTTGACCTTGCCGGTCCGATGGGAGTTCGACCGTCCCCGGCGCCTGCGCCTGAGCCGCCGGTTCCGACGGCCGCCGCGGGCGGAGCCGAGTCAGCTCGTCTTGCTCTTGGAGCAGGTCCCCGGCATTAGCTGGCTGGAGCTCAATGGGGAAACCCCCGTGGGCGTCTCGCCCGAGCAGACGCGGTATGAGGTCCCGTTGGACCGGTTGGCCGAGCGGAACCAGTTGGTCCTGGAGGTCGAGACACCGCGCTGGAGCGATCGAGCCGGCGGCGAGGCGCCGGAGTGGGGTTGGATCGCGCTGGTCATCCGCACCGGGGGGCCGGTCGAGGCGGGTTGACCGCCGCCGGAGCGGGCGGGCTGCCGTCCCGTGCACCAACCCGAGCGTGAGGTCCCTTGGCGTCCCGCCCCAGTGTGCATTACAATAAACCCAACACGCCCGGATCGACGCCACGAACCTCCGACTCTGAGCATCCCCACGCATGATGGACCTCGATCGCGAACAGTTCCGCAAGACTTATCTCCTGTCGCGCCTGGGTTTCGCCCTGCTGGCGGGGGCGCTGGTCCTGGCCTGTGGCACGGCGCTGCTGGATCTCTTCGGGAGCTTCGAACCCGGGCTGGTGTTGCGCATCGAGCGATCGACCTGGTTTTCCTGGATTGACCTGCCGATCGTCTGGGGCAGCCTGGTGGGGGCCAGCCTGCTCTGGGGCCGCTGGGAGGCGGTGAGCTGGCAGCGCCGAGCGGGCCTGCTGCTGGTGATGTCCTTGGCGGACGTGGTGCTCTGGGTGCTGGATCACGGCGACGCCCTGGCCCCCCGCGAGCTCGAGATCGGCCATGAATGGCTCCGGTACCATCTCGGTGGGGCCCTGGGGTGGGCCGAGTTCGCCCTGCTGGCCAGCTTGGCCAGTGATTACCTCGGCCACCTCGGTGTCGAGGAAGCGGCCGATTCCGCCAAGGCGGTGCGCTCGATGGCGGCCACCGGCGCCGTCATCTGGATGCTGGTCTTCTGCGAGCGGACCCACTGGGGCGGCGGTTGGCCCTTGCGGCCGCATCGCCCGATCCGCGCCTTCGAGACCCTGCTGCTGATGCACGGCTGGAAGTTGATCTGGACGATCACCTTGATTCAGGTGACCGCACTGGTCATCGCGGCGACCCGACAGTCCAGCCGCGTCCTCGAAGAGATGCAACGCGAAGACGAGGCCAACGACCCGCTCCGCTCCCGCTCCGTCTTCGGAGATGAGCAAGATCCTTTCGCCTTTGCCGGCGGCCGGACGGTCTAGATCGAAGCTCCCCTGGGGTCTGTGGGGCCGTCGCCCCCGGCGGCCATCGGCCCGTGGAGATTACAACTCCAGGCTGGGATACTCGCCGGGTACAACATAGCGCACCAGTCGCCGGTCGCCGCGGAGCAGGACGATCTCGGCCGGGATGCCGACGGGGATCTCGGCCAGTCGTTTCTGGAGGTCGTCAACGCTGGTGATGGGCTGGTCAGCCAGGGCGAGGATCACGTCGCCTTCGCTCATGCCGGCCTGGGTGGCCGGTCCGCCGCCCTCCAGGGCGATCACCTCGACTCCGTTCTCCTCGTCCCGACCGAACTTGCGAGCGAGGTGCCGCGCGATGGGGACATCACGACCGTGCAGCCCGAGGTAGCCTCGGATGACCCGCCCGTGCTGCATGAGCTGGGGGATAATTCGCTTGGCCATATCGATCGGGATGGCGAAGCAGATCCCTTGCGCCGACTGGATGACCGCCGTATTGATCCCAATGACGCGCCCCTGGCTGTCCAGCAGCGGGCCGCCGCTATTGCCGGGATTCAGCGCGGCGTCGGTCTGAATCACGTTGTCCACGAGGTGGCCGGTGATGCTGCGCAAGGTGCGTCCGAGTGCGCTGATGACTCCGGCGGTCACGGTGGAGTCGAAGCCGAAGGGGCTGCCGATGGCGACCACGAGCTGGCCGACGCGCAGGCCCGCCGAGGCACCGAGCACCGCGATGGGCAAGCCGGTGGCCTGGGCCTGGACCACGGCCACATCGGTCCAGGGATCGGCCCCCACGACCTGGCCGTCGACCTCCCGCCCGTCCTTGAGCCGGACTCGCAAGCGGCCGGCACCCCGGACGACGTGATGGTTGGTCAGCAGGAAGCCGTCGGGCGTGAACAGGAATCCGGACCCGGAACCCCCCGGCCGCCGCTCCCCCGCGCGGCCCTCGGCGCGCAGGTTCACCACCGCCGGACCCAGCGACTCGGCCACGGCGACGATCACCCGCGAATAGGCGTCCAGCGCCTCGTGCTCTCGCGACTCGGCGGCCGACCGATCGGGCTTCGATGCGGTGGAGTCCTCATCATCGTGGATCAGCTTCAGCACGTATGGCGGCATGGGGGTCGCCCTTTCCACTCCACTCCACTCCACCCGGGAAACGTTCGCACACCCCATTGTAATCGGTCCGGTCAAGCCGGCTCCCCGGCGCCGGCCCGTCCGTCGGCCGGGAGTGACCCCGGCATGGACGATTCCGGCCGGCCGCGGCAAGATAGGGGGCTGGATCCTGGGGTGACGGACGTGCATTCCCGATTCCCAGCATCCGAACGGAAGGGACCGACAATGAAGGCATATCGTCTCCATGAGTTGGGCGGGCCCGATGCCCTCCAGTGCGAGGAAGTCCCCAGCCCGACTCCCGGGCCGGGGGAAGTCCTGGTCCGCCTCCGGGCCGTCTCGCTCAACCATCGCGACCTCCTGGTGGCGAAGGGGGTCTACAACCCGAAGCTGAAACTGCCGGTGATCCCGGTCTCCGACGGTGCCGGCGAGGTCGTCGCCACCGGCGCCGGTGCGACCCGGCTCCGACCGGGGCAACGGGTCATCTCCGGCTTCACGCCGGCGTGGCTCGACGGGCCCTTGACCGAGGAGAAAGCCCGCTCCTCCCTCGGGGCCGAGGCGAACGGTCTGCTGGCGGAGGAGGCCGTCCTCCCCGAGCAGGCGCTCGTGCCCATCCCGGCTCACCTGAGCTTCGAGGAGGCGGCGACCTTGCCGTGCGCGGCGGTGACGGCCTGGAATGCCCTGATCGAGACCGGCCGTCTCAAGCCGGGCGATGCGGTCCTGACCCAGGGGACCGGCGGCGTCTCGCTCTTCGCGATCCAATTCGCGCGGCTGGCCGGCGCACGCGTGATCGCGACCTCCAGCAGCGAGGAAAAGCTGGCCCGCGCCCGCGCGCTGGGCGCCTGCGACGGGATCAACTACAAGTCCACCCCGGACTGGGACAAACGCGTCCGGGAGCTCACCCAGGGGCAGGGGGTCGACGTCATCGTCGAGGTTGGCGGTGCGGGGACCCTCCCGAAGTCGACGCGGGCCGTCCGGCCGGGGGGCACGATCGCGCTGATCGGGGTCCTCAGCGGCGGCGGTGAGTTCAACCCGATCCCGGTCCTGATGAAGCACATCCGCCTTCAGGGCATCTTCGTCGGCTCCCGGCGGATGCTCGAATCGATGATCCGCGCCATCGAGATTCACCAGTTACGGCCGGTCATCGACCGTGTCTTCCCGTTCGATCAGGCCGTCGCGGCGCTGAAGTACCTCGAAAGCGGGGCTCACTTCGGCAAGGTCGTCATCCGGATCCAGGACTGATCGAGTCCCGAACGCATCAGAATTGCGTAAATGATCTCAGACGGCCGGCGAACCGAGGGCTCGGTCATTGGCGGGAGAGGTCATTCCATGCGCGACAATCGACTGCTCGCGGAAGTCCAGAATCTGGATACGCTGCAAGAGGTCTTGCGGTGGTCCTTCTCGAGAGAGCCGCGTGCGGAGTTCGCCGACGTGGTCGCGCAGGATGAATTCCACCACGACGTGATCGTCCGGATCGAGGAAAGCGACTTCGCGGTGTTCGAGACGACCTGACTGGGTGCCGTGATGGCGGTCGCCATCTGGGACCATCGGCCGTCCCCGGGGGAGTTGCTCGAGCGGAGGCTCGAGCGGGGCTGGCGGCCCACGCCCACGGCGACCCGAGACGGAGACGTTGTCCTCGGCTTTGCCGCCTGCTGATCACCCGGCGCCGGCTCCGCCCACGCCGTCTGACGCCTTAATTTAATGGAGACTGCTCGGTGATCACCACCGGAGCCGGGCCGTGCCCGGGGTGACCAGGCACGGGAG
>JAJPJC010000307.1 GCA_021324445.1 Isosphaeraceae bacterium | reverse complement strand
CTGACCTTCGTGCTGATCCTGGTCTGGGCGGCTTTCGCCTGGGGCGCCGGTGCGAGCGGAGGATTGGCAGGAGCCACGTTCGGCATCGTGGCCATGCTCCTGCTGTTTGGCTGCATCACCCTGCACGAGCTCGGCCACAGTTTCCTGGCGCTACGCTACGGGCTGCGCGTCCGAGAGATTCTGCTCCTGCCGATCGGCGGAGTATCGCAGATCGAAGATCTGCCGAACAAGCCCCGTCAGGAGCTGCTCATCGCGCTGGCCGGCCCGGCGATCAGCATAGCGATCTCGATCGTCCTGTTCGGGATCAGCCTGGCCATCGGCCTGGGATCGACGCTCGCCTCGTTCGACGTCTCCGGATCGCTGGTCAGTCTTGGCTGGCAGGGGATGCTGGCCTACCTCGCGGTCGCCAATCTGGTCCTCGGAATCTTCAATCTGATCCCGGCATTCCCGATGGATGGCGGAAGAGTGCTTCGGGCGCTCCTGGCGATGCGACTGGAGTATCGTCGGGCCACCGCCGTCGCGGTCGCGGTCGGCGAGGGCCTGGCGATGATCGCCGGTCTGTTCGGCTTCATCACCGGTAACTTCATCCTGATCCTGATCGCGATCTTCGTCTGGATCGGCGCGAGCCAGGAGGTCGGCATCGCCGACGCTCGACGCCTTCTCAGCGAAGTGCGGGTCGGGCAGGTGATGACGCGCGCGCCGCGGTCGCTGTCGACGCGCGACACCCTCGGCCGGGCGGTCGATCTCACCCTGAGCACGTCGCAGGGTGACTTCCCGGTCGTCGATCGGGACGGGCGGGTGATCGGTCTGCTGACCCGCGAAGACGTGCTGCGGGGCCTGCGGAGCCACGGCCCGAGCACCCCGGTCGTCGAGGTGATGCACACCAGCTTTTCGACGGCCGGCCCCGACGAGCCACTGCTCCTCGCGCAGCGCCGCATGGCGAGTGATGACCTCGAGGCCCTGCCGGTGGTCGACGAGGGTGATAGCCTGGTCGGGCTGTTGACCTCCACCGACGTCGGAGAAGCCGTCGCGCTGCTCTCGGCGAGCCGTGCCGGCCGGAAGGGTGAGTAAGCGGGATCGCCGCCCAAATGTCGAGCGCCCGACCGGTCCCTGCCATACGGATTCCGCCTGAAGGCTCATCGATCGGTCGTGGCTGTCATTCCGAGCATCAGCGAGGAATCTCTGGCCCGGCGCGGCGAAGGTCGGAGACTCCTTGCGACGGCTCGGGGTGACCTCCATCACCGTTCACCCGAAATCGGTATCAGAGGGTGTCTGAAAAGGAAGCGGTCGCACGGGCCAAAGCGGTAGGGCAGGGAGCGGTTGAGTGGCGGGGTGTGGGAGCTTGTCTCCTGCCCGTCCTCGCTGCCCCGGCCGACCGGGCACGGGCAGGAGACAAGCTCCCACCCCACTCCCTGCCCTACGGCCTTGTCAGATACCCTCCAGCACACGTTCGATCGCCTCTGCCATCTCGGCGGCCGATCCAAAGCGGTCCTCCGGCCGTTTTCGAAGGGCGCGCTCGACGATCAGGCACGCCCCATCAGGCACGGCGGCCGGCAGCGGGGGCGGCGGCTCCTCGAGGTGGGCGCGCAGCATCTCGAGCGGGCCGCGGCCGGCGAAGGGCACGTGACCGGCCAGCATCTCGTAGAGGACGACGCCCAGGGCGTACAGGTCGGCGCGACCATCCAGGGGAGCGCCGGCGGCTTGTTCCGGGGCGATGTAGTCGGCCGTGCCGACGATGACGTTCGTCGGGGTCAGGCGCAGCTCCGAGGCGACCGCGGCCAGGTAGGTGGCGATCCCGAAATCGACCAGCACCGGCGTCCCACCCGCCCGCAGCAGGACGTTGGACGGCTTCACGTCCCGGTGAACCAGCCCGGTGGCGTGGACCGCGGCGAGGCCCCGCGCCGCGCCAAGCGCGATCCGAAGCGCGGTGGGCGCCGGAAGCGGCTCGGGGAACTGGGCCCGCAGAACCCGGTCGAGTCCGTTCGGAAGCCATTCGAGCGCCAGGTAGAGCCCGCCGGAGCGCGGCTCGACCTCGCCCAGGTCGAAAAGCTTGACCACGTTGGGGTGCGCGATCGCCCGCAGCGCTGCCGCCTCGCGCCGTAACCGCTCACGGAGCTCGGGCGCGGCGGCCCAGCCAGGCGCGAGCACCTTGAGCGCGACCGCCTGCTCGGATTCGACGTGGACGCCGCTGTAGACGGCCGACATCCCGCCGGATCCAAGTTGCGCCGTCACCCGGTACGGCCCGATCCGCAGGCCGACCGGACCCCGGAGAAGGCTCGTCTCGCGCTCTTCGACGATTCGCGTCATGATCGCGACGCGCTCGGCCAGGTAGCGATTGAACGCGCGGACGAGCGCCGGGCTCGAGCCGAGCAGCGCCTCGAAGTCGGCGCGGTCCAGCGCCCAGAGCACCGCGTCGTCGACCGCGACGACGTCGGCGGAGCGGGGCGCGCCGGTCAGGAGCGCCAGCTCCCCAACGAAGTCGCCGGGCAAGAGCCGCCGCACCGGCAGGCCCGCCGGGTGGAGCCCGAGGCGCACCTCCAGCTCCCCCGCCTGGAGCACGTAGAAGCGATCACCGGGTTCGCCCCGACGGCAGATCACCGCGCCGGCCGGCACCCGGACCGCCTGCAGGCGCCCCCAGATCGCGACGAGGTCAGCGCCGGGCACGTCCCGGAAGAGCGGCACCGCGCGCAGGGCGTGGGCGAGCCGCGCTCGCTCGGCCCGATCCCGCGGGCGGAAGAGATTGGACCAGACCACG
>JAJPJC010000006.1 GCA_021324445.1 Isosphaeraceae bacterium | reverse complement strand
TCGTTCCGTCGCCCCGTCGGGGCTCGGCATGGGAGGGAATGGGAGTCGTCGCGTCCGGTCCAGGGGTTTCACCCCTGGCTCAGGACCGTCGCCCTTGCAGGGCGAGGCCATCCGCTCCGCAGGGCCTCCCGTCGGGCCGGCGGGAAACAGGGCTTGCTCGTCATTTTGTCCGACCGCTCTAAGTTCGTCCACGGGCTCCCTTACTTTGGTTGCACGTAGACGTCCTCATTCGTGAGCCCATCGGGCCCTCCCACGCTCACCCAGCGAATGTCCGCCTTCGACTCCGAGCTGCGCTGAGAGCCGAGGGTGTCTAACTCCCACGCTTGGCTGCTTTACCCAACTGAGGCAGGTACCCACTGAACGTGACTGGGATGGCTCCCGTCGGCGGCGACGCCACACCTTTACTCAGTACGAACTGCAGCGCGTTCGAATTCAGATTGAAGAAGAGATTTGTCCCCGCCGGAATGCTAACCCCCTTGTCCGTGGTCGAGACGTACGCTCCGACCAGACCATTCCGCGAGTCGTCCGCGTAGACCTCCCAGTAAGCTGTTGCGTCCTGCGGCTCGATCGTGAGTATGGACTTGCCTGCATATGTCGTCCCACGCGGTTGAGGTGGCGAAATGGTTGCCATGGCGGTCACCGCGCCCCACGGGGCACTCGGAAACCATTGAGACTTGACGGGGTTTGCATCCGGTCCGGAGGCGTAGGTAATGGTGAGCGTGCTCGTTCCGCCCGCGCCGACATCGGACACATCATCGTCAAAGGAAAAGCCATACCCTGACAGACCCAGCTGCTGATGTACAAACCACACGAATGGATCAAGGTTATATACATTGTAATCGGTGCCGTCCGTGGACGTAGACGGAGGCGGATACCAATCACCGGGTTGCCACTGACTATCCGTCGTATGCTTATCCGGGTATGCAATGAAATTAGGGACGCCACGTAATACGGACTTGCCCAGGTCGCGGACATCACTCGTTATTGCCGTAAACGTGTTGACGCTCGACGGGAGAAAACCGACGTTACCGCCGATCGCCTCGTACACCAAATCCATCGATCTGCTGGGCAGCAGCGTGTGTTCAACCGGGACGGTGCTATAGGCGCTCATCAATTCATAGACAGATCCCGCAAACGCCGTCGCAAAATCTGCGTCCTTTCCAGATTTATGCTTATTAATCAAATGCGTCTTCAGACCTGGGTCGTAAGCGATCGGTTGCGGGTTCGAAAATGTGAATGGCACGGTTTGACCGTTTAGCGTTTTCGGCACGGGCGCGCTCAGGTAGAGCATTTCCTGGTCAGTGTTAGGGACCGGGACAATCTTCATGATCGTGGTCAGGCCTGAAATGCCCTCGCCGGTCACTGTCATTCCCACCGCCAACTGCGGCTGAGACGACTGAGGCGTGGTCACGGTCAGTATTCTTGTATCGCTTGTGCTGTCCGTGTCGGCGGATACGGTCGCGGAAATGTCCCCCGGAACGGGCAAATTCGCGAAGTGATCGACATAATAGTTCGCCCACGAATACCAGAGGTCAGTCACCTTCGTGGAGTACGGATCCGTGGGCGGAGCGACAATGACGTAGGAGTAGCCAGACGGCAGATTGGCGATTGATTGGGTCAAGGTGACGGTCATCGTTTGAGCCGCCACGTCGATGCTCTTGACATCGATCGTTCCAATCAGATGATTGCCTCCTGTATTAAAGCTGTCACTAAGAACCCACGGCCCCCCCTCTCTCTTGATCGCGTCGAGATCCGCCCCGGCCACCTTGAAAGTTACGTGATCGCCCGCACCTGTCGGCTGACTGGCGCCGTCGAGATCTTCGTGTGCGTTATAAAAGATCCTCTCGCCGTTGTTACCACTCGTGAGCAGATAATGATTAATGTCGAAGGGGGATGTTGAAGTTGTCAGCGGGCTGTTGATCAAGAGACTGGCGCCGCTGGGGATTTTTACGAGGGCGTCGTTGTTGGGGTTATAATACTTGGGCCAGCCCAGGCCGCCAAAATACTGTCCCAGACCGTTCTCGTTCGATGTGGCGGTTGAGTTGTTGCTGGTAAAAGCCGATATGGCCTTCTGCATCTGCACAATATCATTATTCGCTCCGGTCCACCCGTAGTCTTGTGTCACCGAGTTCGTGTAAAAGACGTAGGTCGCCGCGCTCGTCGGCAGTCCGGATACAGGTCCATTCTTGACCACCGTCACCGTGTCATCGCTGACATTCGTAATCGTTCCAACCTCAATCGTGTCCGTGGCCGAGCTATTATATTTTACCTGCCACTGATCAGTCGTATAAGGATAGTACTTTTTCAACAAGTCGAGCAGAGCGGCGTCCTGAGCACCCAGCTTGATTGTCGTCGCATCACCTTGCCTGGTGGCTGTTCCATCTTGAATATACTGGATGGGAACGGGGACCTGAGTCGCTGTCATGGCAACTGGTGCAATCAAATCATCTACATATGAAACGTCGTAATTAATGAGAGTTGTCAGCTCGCTGGAAGGGATTGAGCCGTCGTTGTGATCCTGATCGTATGTATTGACGGTGGTCAGGAAGTCTTGATCTCGGATTGTCCACTCGGTGAGCTGACCGGGTGCGGCTGGGCTTGGATTAACGGGTGCATTAGGAGTATTCGCTTTATAGTACATGAGGATTCCATTGTCGTTACTGCTAAAAACACCTTGCTGAGTAATGTATGTGCTCGCCGAATAGGTGAATTGATACGGGTTGAGAGTCTGGACTTGATCTGGTCGAGGTAACAGGTCGGCGCCCTCCGTCGCGATGTCAGCCCGTCCTCCATTCCAGAAAACCAACGGAACATCGATGGTGATGGACTTACCATGGGGCAAGCCCAGTATGTATTTTCCGTCCTTCTCGTAGCCGATGTATAACCGGTATTCGTCGTTGGCAGTGTCGATGGGATCATAGCTCTGGTTATTGTTGGGAGAATAAAGAAATGGATATATCGTTTGATGGTTGCTGCTGTTGTTCGTGAATGTGACTAACTTCTGCGGCACATTCCCCCAATTGTAGCTGCCGGTATTCGGGTTCGTGCCGCCCAGGAAGATGACGTCACCTGCACTCGAGGCGACGTGCTGAAGTGGGTACGGACCGATGGTCGAGTCGCCGGCTCTGTTATCGACGTAGATCGATGACTGGCTCGGGGCTGTCGCGTGGCTGTGCGGCAGAATGGTCCTGCTCATCAGGCACCGGTCTTCCAGCAGCCAGTCTTGGAGTCCCGACAGGGGACGAACCGGACGGCCGCGGCGGGGGGCTTTCTGGGAACGCAAACGGCGTTGCACGGAGGACAACCAGCGAGTGGACGACATGAGGAGCTCCCTCCTTCAAGTAGATATTCGTCGGATGGAGAGCGAGTCGGGAAACCGGCAATCAGACATCGGCCCAGCTCGGTCGTGAACGGGAAAAGAACGATCCAAAGGGCACTCCTGCGCCCCGGGGGGTCTGCGACGGCTACGGCTCGAGAATCCGCCGGGAGAGATCACGAAATCGGCAACCAGACAACCATACGCTGGTCCGGCCCGCCAGTGACAAAGGACGAATCGATCCAACCGGCATCCCTGGGTCTCGCCACGATCATCGCGGTCATGTTCGCGACGGTGCCGCGGGATACGACGGTTCCCCGTGCACCGTCCTCACTCTTCTTTTCTATTCCTCCGCTCCGACCCTTCAAGGGTGAACGAGGAGTTCACCGGATTTGGAGGGATCTCGACATTCCTCGGTAAGCACCACCACGTAGTCCCCTCGCCCCCTCCCGCTGCCCGCTCGGGCGAGGGGGCACGTCGTTTCTGGCCTTCGTGACCAACGTCGGTGGATGCTCCTTCAATCCTTCAGGGCTGCGGCGACGAATGCGAACAAGGCCTTCGTCGCGGGATCGTCGGGTCGGCCGAGGTCGGCGTTGATCTTGGAGTGGTAGGTCTCCCGGGCACCGAAGGCCGTGGCGGGGACGCCCGCTCCCTTCAGAGCAGCGGCGAGGCGCTGCGCCTGCGCGGTCGTGTCGGGATGCTCGGCGACGTAGAGGATCAGGAATGGGGGGATGCCCTTGTCCCGGGAGATGTGGGTGACGGCGGAGAAGTCGCGATGCTTCGCCGGATCGTTGCCGAACTTCTCGCGGTGGCCGTACTTGGCCTGCGGCTGACCGTGCACCCGGCGCCGCGTCTCGGCGGTCTCGATGATGGCGGGAACGTCGAAGGTGTCGCCATCGACGGGCACGCAGCCCTTGATGATGGCCAGCGACAGGCCCTCCGCCTTGAGGTATCGATCATCGGTGCAGATCAATGCGGCGAGCTGCGCCCCGGCGGAGTGGCCCATGATAAGGAGGCGTTTGGGATCGCCCCCGTAATCGCCGATGTGATCGTGCACCCAGTGGATGGACCTGGCGATGTCGCGCACGATGGTCGCCATGTCGACGGCCGGCAGGAGCCGGTAGTTGGTGGAGACGAGGACGAATCCCTTCTCCACGAAGGCCCGCGGCTTCTCCTGGACGTCGGTCTTGTCGCCGACCTGCCAGCCGCCGCCGTGGATCCAGAAGACGACCGGCCGGTTCTTCGCACCTGGCGGCGAATAGACGTCGAGCACCTGCCGCTGCTCATTGCCGTAGGGGATGTCGCGCTTGACGTCCTGGGCCTGCGCCGCGGACAGGTAGGCGAAGGCGATGAGGAGACTGGCGAAGCATTTCATGGATTCATCCTCAACTGAAGGGCTGCACTGGAGCCGCCTGTTCGAGGCCGAGGGCGATGGGGATCGCGGGCTTCGTTCCCGGACCCGGTTGCTCTCTGAAGGGATTTCACCCGGAGGGATGAGCCAGTTCAAGGCAGTTGTGCGGGAATCCTGCCATACGCGACGGGACCGGCGGCTTCAGCCGGGTCGCTCAACGCACTCATGCTCGCCGATCAGATCAGTGAGAGCCGAGCGGACCTCGCGAACCGTGGGATAGCGCTCCGCTGGCGACTTGGAGAGACATCTCCGGCAAAGATCGCTGAGGGGTCTGGGTAGATCGGGACGGAGACTTGCCGGCGAGATGACCGGCGCGGCACTGATAACGTCGGCCAGGATGTCCGGCAGCCTTCGACCCACCCAGGGTGGACGGCCGGTCAAGAGTGTGTAGAGGACCGCCCCGATTCCATAGACGTCAGTTCGTTGGTCGATGGGACCCCAACAGCTCGAGGCTTGTTCGGGCGCCATGAACGGTACGGTCCCCTCGATCTCGGCAGTCCAGGGCGTGTCCTCTCTGAGCGATCGCGCCAGACCAAAATCGGTAACCCGAATCCTGCCGTCTCCATCGAGCAGAAGATTGGCCGGTTTCAGGTCACAGTGAATGATCCCCCGTGCGTGAGCATGTTCCAGAGCCCTGCACATCGCGATGGCCCACGGGATGGCTTCCTGCACGGCGATGAGTCGTGATCGACTCCGGAGAGCCAGGTTGGGGCCGTCGACGAGCTCCATGACGAGGAAATACGCGCCGCCTGGGGCGCGGCCGAGCCCGTGGAGCCCGACGATGTTGGGGTGGCGCATCTGGGCGATGGTCCTGGCTTCGCCGAGGAAGCGCTGGACCACCCGGGGTTGATCAAGGAAGGTCTTGCGGAGGAATTTCACGGCGACGGCCCGGCCGGCGCTGTGCTGCCACGCCTCGTAGACCTTGCCCATCCGCCCCGCCCCGAGCATGCGGCGCAGCAGGATGTCGTGGTGCGACAGCAGAGGACCGTCGAGTGCCGGATCGGTCCAGGTCTCGGATGAGGAGACCCGGCCTGCTGGGAGACTGCTCAGACGAGGGGCGGACGACTCTTCCTCAAGCTCGCGGTCGACCCGCACCAGCTCGGCCTGGATCCGTTCGCGATGCGCGGGGAAGCGGGCCAAGAAATCCGCATGAGTGGGCCGATCGCCCCAGCGCCGCCGCACCCGATACTCCTCACCGATGAGCTCGAGCGGCCATTGGCCGAGCGACCCCAGCTCCGGGAATCGGGCGGCGTAGCCCTCCAAGGTCGCCCCTTGCGAAGAGCCCGGGTCCCGAGACCCGTTCCGCCAGCGGAACTCCAGGTCGACGGCGATGAGCTCGACGAGCAACCGGCGGCGTTCGGTCGAGGTGGACCCACACGGAGGCTGCAGATAGTCTGCGATCTCGGTGGGACCGTGCTGTTGCCAGGCCCGCTCGAAGCTGAGGATTCGCGATTCGAATTCGTCGTCAGGCATGGTCCCGACGCTCGTCGAGGATGTCACGGATCTGACCGAGTGTGCGGCGGACCGTGCGCTCCGAGCGCCTGGTGTCCTGGGCGATCTCCGCAAGCTGGGCTCCTTGCAGCCGGAGCTCCAGCACGCGCCGGCCGAAGGCATCCAACCGTGAAAGGACCCGTTCGAGCTCGTCGGCCAAGGCGGCGGCATCTTCGGGAGTGGGTTCCGCTTGCCACCTGTGGAAGGCCGATTCCTCGGCCTGATCGAGGGGCAATTCCCGGTCAACCGACCGGCGGTCGGCGCGTTGATGTCGGGCCTCTCGGAGCAGCTTGTGCTGGGTGATGGACGCCAGCAGCCGCCAGAGATCGCCGCCGCGGCTCAAGGTGAAGCGGCCTGCGCGCGCCCCGACGAAGAAACTTCGGTAGACCGACAGCACGATGTCTTCCGGATCCGTCCGGCACGCCAGCCGAGGCGAGAGGCGGCTGCGAGCCAGGAGGGTCAGCCGCTCGAAGTAACGGGTAAATAACGCGTCCGCGGCCTGATCATTTCCGGCCCGATACCGCTCCAGCAGCACGAGCGACGACCAGCCGGCCGGAGATTCGTCCCGTCCCATTGAACAGCGCTCCATTCCACCCGTTGTGGCGCAGGGCCCACCACCGTCCGAGGGCCAGCCTCGGGGCCGTCGCGTCAGGGTCCGTCCTCAAATCTATTCTAGCCTGGATTCCCATGCGGAAAAAAACTAGGATGGCAAACTTAGCTGAGGCCGGGAGCGTAGAAAGGGGGTAGCCACAAAAGGAGGCCCTCCATGCGTAAACGAC
>JAJPJC010000156.1 GCA_021324445.1 Isosphaeraceae bacterium | reverse complement strand
TCCGGCGGCACGGGCGTGACCCCCACCTCCGGCGGCACGGGCGTGACCCCCACCTCCGGCGGCACGGGCGTGACCCCCACTTCCGGCGGCACGGGCGTCACGGGCGGTTCGGTGGGCTGAGGCAGAGAAGATCGCCCATCCCCGATCTCGGAATCGGGCCCAGGCCAGGCCAGGCCAGGTCGCGCCGCGGTCGAGGGGAACCAATCCTCTCCTCAGCGCGCGGCCTGGCGGGGCAGCTCGGGGTGCAGGACCTTCGTGCTGGTGACGTGCTTCAGTAGCTCGGCCCGGTTCAGGAAGTAGGTCGGGGCGACCCGGCCCTTGCTGAAGAGCTTCTCGGCCTGGTCGTCCCAGTGGCCGCTCTCCTTGTGGTCGCTCTCGCCCAGGGGGATGACCGCATAGGACTGCGGCGGGTCGGTCATGATGATGACCTGGGTCGAGGTCTGGCCGCCGTGGCCGATCATCGCCTTGCCGTCGGGCGACGGGGCGAAGCTGACGGCGCGCGGGGTGGCCATCCCCTGCTCCCGCAGCGAGCCGCCGCCGAGGGGCCAGGTCCGTTCGCCCCCCTCGCGACCCACGCGGAAATAGCGGCCATACGGGACCTCAACCGCCCCGAAGCTGGACCGCAGCCACTGCGCGGCCCGGTGCAGGGCCTCGACGACCTGGCCGTCCTTCAGCCCGGCGGGAGGCTCGACCTGCGCGCCCAGCTCCTTGCCGAGCGCCTGCTTGAAGGCGTAGTAGGCCAGGGCCCCCGTGGAGTCGGGATCGCAGCGCCGGTCCCAGCCGGCGATCTGCCGGACGACCGCGGCCGCGTCACCGGCCCGGGACGCGTCGCGGGCGCCCGACCAGGCCTCCTTCACCCGCGCCTGCCAGCTCTCGGCGCGGTAGACCTGGGGATTGAAGGCGATGGCGATCGCCTGGTCGACGGTCACCTTGTCCGCGGCGGCGAGCAGTGCGTTCATCATCTGGGCGCGCTGATGGGTCGCCACCCGGCCGACGTTGAACAGATAGGGGCGCGCCCGGTACGTCTCGGGCACCATCGGACTGTCGAGCATCATCGCGGCGGGAGAGCAGTTGCAGTTCTGCATCCAGCCGCCCGGCGGGTTGGTGACCTGCACGAGGTCGGACAGCGGGTGGATGCCCTGCCACTCGTGTGCCGAGGTGTGCCCGGGGACCGGGCGGCTCGGGTCGACCCCCGGGGCGCGGATCGGCACGCGGCCGTTGCGCAGGTAGTAGATGTCGCCCTGGACCGTGCCGACCATCACGTTCTGCGCCATCAACTGGAGCCGGCCCAGCGCCTGCTTCATCTCGTCGAGGTTGCGCGCCTTCATCATTTCATAGATCTGGTCGCCGAGCCCCACCTCGTCCCTGTACGGGATCGCGATCGCATACGCCTTGTTCCCCTTGCGGGCGACGATGGGGCCGTGGTGGGTGTACTCGACGTCGACCGTCCGCTGTTGCACGCGGCCCTTCTCCTTGACGCCGATCGTGTAGGTGCGCACCGTCATCGGCCGCCAGTGGCTGTCGAACCGGTAAGAGCGAGGGTTGTCCGGGTTGACGTCCTCCTCGTAGACGTCGGACGTATCGGGCCCGCCGGTCGTCATGGCGACGGAGCAGTAGCGACTGTGGCCGAGGCTGGGGATCGGTTGGCCGAGGATCGCCACGCCGGAAACCTGGAACTGATCGTCGCGCGCGTAGATCCGCGCCTCGTAGAACCGGAAGGCGCCGTACCAGCTCAGGTGCGGGTCGACGATCGCGATCGGGGCCTTCAAGGCGCTGCGGCCCGGGGCGATGAGCACCTCGTTCGAGCCGCGGTAGGCCGGCGGCGTGAGCTTCAAGCCGGCCGCCTCCAGGTCGTGGACGGCCTCGCCCATCGGCCAGCCCCAGATGATGTAACGCGCCAGGGCGATGGCGTCCCAGGGGTGGATCTCCTGGGCCCAGGCCGGCACCTGCTCGGGGTGCTCCGCCATGAACTGCCGGACGCCCGCGATATACGCTTCGAGCACCGCCCGCATCTTGGGGCTGACCCGCTGATAGCCGTCGCGGCTGACCTCCGCGTGCCGCCAGATGCGCTGGGCCAGGTCGTCGTCGTAGAACCGCGGGCCGAAGACCTCGGCCATCGTGCCGGAGGCGCGGCGGTAGTTCTTGAGCAGCTCCTCGAGCCGGTCCTCCGCCTGGGCGTAGCCCATGGCATAGGCCGCCGCCTCGAGCGTCGGGGCGTCGATGTGCGGGATGCCGTAATCGTCGCGGTAGATTGTCGTCGCCGAGTCATCGCCAGGGGCCGCGGCCCTCGCCGACGATCCGACCAGGATCAGGACCAGGCACCCCAGCGCCAGCGCGCTCCGAGTCAGTCGCATCTTCATCAGAATCCCTCGTTAACCCCGGGTATCCAGGTCCGTGTTGGTCTGGCGGAGGTTGGTCGCGATGGAGTTGAGCCAGGTCCGCAGGTCGTCCGCGTCCTGGCCTTCGAGCGTCAGCGAGTGCTCCTCGCCCACCCCGAACCGGACAATCATCTGGTTTTCCCGGGTCCTTGGGTAGAGGTCGTCGACCCGGAGCGCCTGATCGATGTTGATGAAGTGGGAGCCGATCTTGATCAGGTTCGCCATGAGCAGGTCTCCTGAATCGCCGGGGCCGGAGCCATCGCTGCGTTCTCGATCGCCGCCTCGATTCTACTCGGCGCGCGCGGACCCGTCCACGACGCCCGGCTTTCCAACCACTTCTCCGGCATCGACGAGCCGAGCTGGTCCGACCGCGAGGCCGCGCGGCTGCGCGCCCGCTTCGAGGCCGGGGCCAGGGGCCTGAAGTTCCACAAGACGCTGGGCCTGGGCGTCCGGTACAAGGACGGCCGGTTCCTCCCGGTCGATGACCCCAAGCTCGACCCGATCTGGGAAGTCTGGGCCCAGTACAAGCGGCCGGTCGAGATCCACACGGCCGACCCCGGCGCCTTCTTCACCCCGCTCGACCGGTTCAGCGAGCGCTGGCACGAGCTGAACGAGCACCCCGAATGGCTCTTCCACGGCAAGGACTATCCCCAGCGCTCCGAGCTGCACGCCCAGCGGAATCGGGGGATCGCCCGCCACCCGAACACCACGTTCATCTGCGCCCACATGGCCAACGATGGCGAAGACCTCGCCCAGCTCGCGCAATGGCTGGATGCCTACCCGAACATGTACGTCGACATCGACGCGAGGATCTCCGATCTGGGCCGGCAGCCCTGCTCGGCGCGGCGGTTCTTCCTGAAATACCAGGACCGGATCATGTTCGGCACCGACACGGCGCCCAACCGGGCGGCCTACCGGATGTATTGCCGGTTCCTCGAGACCGACGACGAATACTTCGACCCGGCCGGCGGCCACCACCGCCGGGGCTTCTGGATGATCTACGGCGTGTTCCTACCCAAGGAGGTGCTGGAGAAGCTCTACGTGCGAAATGCCGAACGGCTGCTCGTCGGCCTGAAACCCGCCGCCTGATCGCCGGCCGCAACGGTGTGGGTCGGTCGCCCCATCTGGGATAGAATCGGGAATCCAGGCCTCCAGGAGCATGGGCATGAGCAAGAAGGCGGGCGAGAAGAAGCGGGCGGTTGAGCCGGTCGTGCGCGGTGAAGCACCGCGCCATGGCCGTCCCCAGGCCGATACTTTCGATTGGCGCACGTTCGACCCGGCGATGCTTCAGGGGGGGAGCCGAGGCCCCGCTGGCGACCGAGCTGGTCACCTACCGGGACCGCCTGGACCAACTCCTCCGGCACAAGGGCCAGTACGTCGTGATCAAGGGATCGGCGGTCGCCGGCTTCTTTCGCGACCGCGGGTCCGCCGTCGCCGCGGCGATCGCCGCTTATGGGCCCGGCCCAGTCCTGATCAAGAAGATCGTGGAAAGGAAGCCGGTCCGCCGGATCGGGCACGCGATCCTCTGATGCCCATCGTCCTGGCGCCGCAGAAACTGCTCCGCGCTTGACAAGCTGGCCCATCCCACCGAAGCTGGCGGAACGGTCGCTCGTCGGCCTCGAGTTCGCGTTTTCCACGACTACCGCGTCGTGGTCCCATTGAAGGAAGGAAGGAAGAAAGAAGGCCTTGAAGGCTTTCAAGAAGCGGTTGAAATCCTTGCGGTTGAAATCCTTCCACGACCATCAGGTCGGGGCCCCCTTGATAGCGACCGCCGGCTGGTTCTGGGTGTGATTCGGCGAGCTGAGCCCACCGAGCGATCGGAGGCCTCCATGGCGACAGAAGAGGAGCTCAAACGGGCACTGAAGGCGTTCAAGAAAAGATTGAAATTGATGAAGTTGGACGATGAATCCGGCCTGAGCCGGGGCGGTGGGAAGAAGTCGGGCATCACGGGGATCACGCCCCCGACGGGGCATCCGCCCGGCATCTGGGAAGAGCTCGTGCACGCCGGCAAGCTGCGGCGGGAGATGGCCGGTACCTATTCCCTGGTCGAGGGAGCGTGAACGATGGAACAACGCCGGCTCGGCACGGGCGGCCCGCTCGTCTCGGCGATCGGGCTGGGCTGCATGGGAATGTCCGACTTCTACGGCCCGGCCGACGAGTCGGAGAGCATCGCGACCATCCAGGAGGCCATCGACCACGGCGTCACCCTGCTCAACACGGGCGACTTCTACGGCATGGGCCATAACGAGATGCTCATCCGCCGCGCGCTCGAGGGCCGTCGCGACCGTGTCTTCCTCTCGGTCAAGTTCGGCGCGCAGCGGGGCCCGGACGGGCGGTTCCTCGGCTTCGACGGCCGCCCGGCGTCGGTGAAGAACTTCCTGAGCTACAGCCTCCGCCGGCTGGGGACCGACTATCTGGACCTCTACCAGCCCAGCCGGCTCGATCCGGCTGTGCCGATCGAGGAGACCCTCGGCGCCGTCGCCGAGCTGGTACAGGCCGGCTACGTCCGGCACGTCGGCGTGTCGGAGATGTCGGCGGCGACGGTGCGACGGGCCCACGCCGTGCACCCGATCGCGGCGCTGGAGACCGAATACGGGGTGCTCACCCGCGACATCGAGGCCGAGACGCTGCCGGCTGTGCGCGCGCTGGGCATCGCGGTCGTCGCCTACGGCGTGCTCTCACGCGGGCTGATCGGCGGCGCATCCGCCGGCCACTTCACGGCACCCGGCGACGCCCGTGCGTCGTACTTCCCCCGGTTCCGGGGCGAGAACTTCGAGAGGAATCGAGGGCTCGTGGACGCCCTGGCCGCGATCGCGGCCGAGAAGGGCGCGACGGCCGCGCAGCTCGCCATCGCCTGGGTGCTGGACCAGGGCGAAGACATCGTGCCCCTGGTGGGCGCCCGGCGGCGCGACCGCCTGCGGGAGGCCCTCGGGGCGCTCGACGTCCAGATTACCGCCGAGGACCGGGCGCGGATCGCCGCGGCCGTCCCCGCCGGCGCCGTGGCCGGGGATCGCTACGACCCCCACGGCATGAAGCTGGTCAACCGCTGAAGGCGAAGGGCCGGCCCGACCACACGCCTCCCATGCTCTCAACCCGCGTACTGGCACTGAATGATCGTCGGCGTGATCAAGGTGCCGGTCGAGAGCGTCTTGTTGTTCTGGACCAGATTGATATTGTTTCCGGTCCCGCCGTTGACCGCGTTCCCATTCGTCAGATAGCCCTCGCAGGTCGAGAAGAACACCTCGCCATAGTCGGGCATCTGCGTCAGTGCACCGTTCACCATCGGCGTCTCGACGATCCATTCGGCGCTGTTCCCCGCGAGTTTCGTCGTCCCCGGCGCCGTGATCTCATAGGACATGGAAACGCCGCTGGTGACGTTGCCGAAAAAGATCGTCGCCGTCGTCGACCCGGCGCCCTGCGTGCAGATCAGCATCGAGATCAGGTCCCCCGGGTTGATGGTGAGGTTGGTGATCTCCACCCAGCTCGACGGGTACCACTCGTGCCAGGGATAGATCGTGCGCGTGATCGAAGTGCCGCTCTGGTACACCGCGCAGATCATCCCGGCCTGGCACACATCCCCCGAGCCATCGCCGTCCAGGCCGATCCAGTTCGCGCAGTAATACCAGGTGTTTTGAGCCGGAGCATACACGTTCGGCACGACCCAGTCGCCCTGCACCCATTTGAACGACTGCCCGCTCGGCGCATAGACCACGCCGCCCGACCAGTTGTCGTAGGTCTCGGTGCCGGCGCCCATTTCGGCGCCTTTGTTGGTGTGGGTCGATTTGGTGGGGTCCACCCGAAACGTCGGCTCGATGTACTGGAACTTGCCCTTCACCCGCGTGAAGAAGCGCTGATAGCGCGCCAGCAGCTTGGGATCGGTCGGGCGGGCAGGAAAGCCTGCCTTCTCCAGGTCCACGTCCGAGGCAGTCAGCGGATCGAATCCGCGCGGCGGCGGACTGAACGTCCTGATCTTGACGTTGTTCTCCAGCCTGATGATACCCATGTTCGTTCCTCCATCGACATCGGTGGCGTACGACCGGTAGGCCCACGAGCCCCCGGTCAGCCCCCGAATTCCGACAAACGCCTCCGTGACCTTGATCAAGTTGTTCGCGCGCGCCCCGAAGCCCTGGCCTAAAATATTCAGACGCGCTCATGCATAGGGCGCTTCGCGGTCCGTGACGGCCTGGTCGAATTCGCCACCAGGATCCGATGCTACTCACGCACCCGGCTCGCCGCGACCGTCCGCCGCAATCCCTCCTCGAAGGGAACGATCGGCCGGTAGCCGAGGACCCGGCCGATCCGGTCCAGGCTGGCCAGCGAGTCGCGGACGTCGCCGGCCCGCGGGGGGAGGAACTCCGGTTCGAGACTGGTGCTCAAGATGCGGTTCAGCGCGGCGACCAGGTCGAGGAGGCGGATCCGCTCCCCGACCTCGACGTTGAAGACTCCTCCGCCCAGCGGCTCGGGGTGCCGCATCGTGGCCAGGTTGGTCATAGCCAGCCGAGGCGGCGGCGGGCGCCGACTGAGAGTCAGCCGCCTGAAGAACGCTCAAGCGAAGGCCGAACTACCAGTCCGCGTAGCTGTGTCTATCCTGGCTTTGGGATGTTTGGCCTTGAATACCGTGTCGGCGATTCTGCTCGCCTTCTCGATCAAACTCGTCCAGATAACGGGACTAGCCTGGGGATCGACCAGCCTCGGGTCGTACTCCACATCAACCCTGATTATCTCGAGGATCTCCCCACCGGCGTACTTCAATCCTCCAAGTCCTGGTACCATAGGCGGGACCGCCCAGCTCGCAACCGGTGTCAGGGAAGCAATCCACAAATTCGCATCGTTCGAACGCCTGTATGTGGCATGAAATGCCTGATGCGGCCAGTTCTGCGTCGAGAGACCACTCTCACGGGCGAGTTCTGCAAGTGTGATCGCGGGCGCCGGTTCCAGGTCTGCTTCAGGCACCTCGATCGTCGTCCCCCCGTCTTCACCCCAATCAATCTGGAGCTGATAGAGGCGGCGCCCTTGCATTCCCACGGGTCCGCGATCTTCCACAACCTGCCCCAGAGCCCTCCGAAAACCAACGGGGAAGGAGACCCAATCCCCAACCCGGAAGCGTGGATCTAACTTCGTCGCGGAACTCATCTCAGTCCTCCCGTCACCATGGCGGGCTTCCGGTCAAATTCTGGAGATGGTGGCGCATCACCTCATCGAACGACCTGGCCAGACGTTGGCATACGTTGCGCCATACCCGAACGTGTCTCAAATGGAGAACTGCCTGGCTTGGGAAATCTTGGTGCGCTATCGCGTTCCGCCATCTGTTCAACTCCTCGAGTTGCATCGCTCCCGCCTCGTTACGAGGATCGTTCGCTTTGACCTCGGTCCAGAAGTCGATACCGAAACGGCCAAAATCTGCGCCGATGCTTCCAGGCTGGGCATTGGAGCGCTTCAATTGGAGATTTTGGGTCAACAATTCTCGGACGGAAGCTTGAAAACTCAGGGGCGTCAACCTCGGCACCAGAAAAACCACGCTTTCGGTATAAAGATCGCGGCAATACCCCTGAAATTGCGAGGCCAACAAGAGCACGTACGCCCGATTGATCTGCAGTGTCGCGTACCGGCGTCCGCGTCCCGTCCCGCCGATGGCCGCATGAGCCCGTTCAATCTCATCTAATTCGCTTCTACGGGTCGTTATCCAACTCCCGTAAGAAACCGAGGGCATCGTGTAATCTCGATTAGTCGAGGGATCGTCATTCGAGACACGGTGAAGAAACCAACGCCCTCCCGCGGTGCTGACACGTTCCATCGTAACGCGCCCAGATCAGCGCGTTAAGCCGAGGTCGAGTCATCGAGAAAGGGCGGCATCCACTGACCCAGGCAAAGATTGCATGCAACCACAGATCCCGGGGTCAGAACCATCTGGTAAGCCGCAAAGACAGGGGATTATTTCCCCATATCCCGGTAGCTCAATGGCATGCATGCGATCGGGCGTCCGAAGGGGAAGCATGCCGTCCCCGCCGACCGTTCCTTGACATTGATCTGTTGACCAGATTCCTCGGCAGCGCCCGATCGGCAAACTCGCGGCACCGCTCAGGCGGGCCATGCCAGGGAGAGAATCCCTCGTTTGCTTTACTCGCTGTTCGGCCGCGCTCCAGCCGAAAGTGATTGCACGCGACATGGAGAAGGGGGCAGCGGAACCGGCCGACCGGAGAGCGGAAACCGCAGCTCGTGATGGCCTCGTCGAATTCGCCAACAGGATCCGTTGCTACTCACTCCTCGGGCTCGCCGCGACCGTCCGCCTCAACCCTTCCTCGAATGGGACGATCGGTCGGTAGCCGAGGACCCGGCCGATCCGGTCCAGGCTGGCCAGCGAGTCGCGGACGTCGCCGGCCCGCGGCGGCAAGAACTCGGGTTCGAGGTTCGTGCCGAAGATGCGGTTCAGCGCGGCGACCAGGTCGAGGAGGCGGATCCGCGCCCCGACCCCGACGTTGAAGACCTCGCCGCCCAGCGGCTCGGGATGCCGCATCGCGGCGAGGTTGGCGGCCACGGCGTTGGCCACATACGTGAAGTCGCGGGTCTGCTCCCCGTCGCCGTAGAGGCTCGGCCGCCGGCCTTGCGACATCCGCTCGATGAAGATCGAGATCACGCCGCTATACGGGCTCGACGGGTCCTGCCGGGGGCCGAAGACGTTGAAGTAGCGCAGGCTGGCGCCGTCGAGCCCCATGGTCTGGGCGTAGACCCGCACGTAATGCTCGCCGGCCAGCTTCCCGGCGGCGTAGGGGGAGAGCGGCTGCGGCAGCATCCCTTCGTGCTTGGGCAGCTCGGCCGTGTTGCCGTAGGCGCTGCTCGAGGCCGCGAACAGGAAGCGGCGCACCCCCGCCAGCCGCGCCGCCTCGAGCATCTGGATCGTGGCGGTCGGGCCGCTCGCGTGTGAGAGCAAGGGCTCCTGGACCGAGCGCGGGACGCTGGGGACCGCCGCCTGGTGGAAAACATAGGCCGCACCCTCGGCCGCCCGGCGGCAGGTTGCGTAATCCGCCAGGTCCCCCTCGATCCACTCGAACCGCCCCTCGAGGTGAGCCAGGTTCGCGAGCCGGCCCGTGACCAGGTTGTCCACCACGCGGACCCGGTAACCGGCGCCCAGCAGGGCCTCGACCAGGTGCGAGCCGATGAACCCGGCACCACCCGTCACCAGAACGAGCTCGTGTTGTTTCATGGAGAAAGTCCCCGGGATTCTAGGCGTGGACAATCGTGGCCTTCGGGGCGACGACTCCCTTGGTGGCATTGCGGGTATCGACGATCAGGGGGGTGTGCCGGGCGATCCAGTTCCAATCGTAATTGGAATGGTCGGTCGCGATCAGCACGCAGTCGCGGGTCCGGAGGTAGTCCTCGGTCAGCTCCCGGCTAGACATCCGGAGGTGGGGATAGTGGCGCATCGCCGGCAGCGTGGGGATGTAGGGGTCGTTGTATTCGACCACCGCCCCCTTGCCGCGGAGAAGCTCCATCAGCTCGAAGCCGGGCGATTCGCGCGGGTCGTCCACGTCCTTCTTGTACGCCATGCCCAGCAGGGTGATCTTGCTCCCCTTGACCGCCTTGCCCTGATCGTTCAGCGCGTCGGCGACCTTGGCGACAACATAGGCCGGCATGGACGTGTTGATCTCGCCGGCCAGCTCGATGAACCGCGTGCTCAGGCCATGCTTGCGGGCCACCCAGGTGAGGTAGAAGGGATCCACCGGGATGCAGTGCCCCCCCAGCCCGGGACCCGGATAAAAGGCCTGGAAGCCGAACGGCTTGCTCCGAGCGGCCTCGATCACTTCCCAGACGTCGATGCCCATCCGGGAATAGATGACCTTCAACTCGTTGACCAGCGCGATGTTGATGGCGCGGTAGGTGTTCTCGAGGATCTTGCAGGCCTCGGCGACCTCCGGGCTGGAGACGGGCACGACCCGGACGACGACCTGGCCGTAGAGGGCGGCGGCCAGCTCCAGGCTGGCCGGCTCCAGGCCGCCGACGACCTTGGGGATCGTCGGGGCCGAGAACTGAGGATTGCCCGGGTCCTCGCGCTCGGGGCTGAACGCCAGGAAGAAGTCGACGCCCGGCTCGAGTCCCCGGGCGGCCAGCACCGGGAGGACGACCTCGCGGGTCGTGCCCGGGTAGGTGGTGCTCTCCAGCACCACGAGCTGCCCGCGCCGCAGCCGATCGGCGATGGCCCGGGCCGAGTTGACGATGTAGGTCAGGTCCGGCTCCCGCGCATCCGTCAACGGAGTGGGGACGCAGATGATGATGACGTCGGGCTCATCGAGCCGCCCGAAGTCGACCGTGGCCTCGAAGCGCCGGGCGCGCATCTGGCGGACCGTCGCGTCGGGAACATGGCGGATATAGCTCTCCCCCCGCTGGAGCCGGTCGACCTTCGCCGGGTCGACGTCGAACCCCAGGACCGCGATCCCGCGGTCGCTGAAGGCCCGGGCCAGGGGCAGCCCGACATAGCCCAGCCCGATGATTCCCACCAGCGCCTCGCCCGCTTCGATCCGGGCCAGCAGCGCCTGGTGGAGGGGAGGGCGCGAAGCCGAACCCGGGCTGGACTCGGACGTTCCTCTCCCGCCAGGGGAGGGTTCGCTCTCGGCATCCTGGGACATTGGGTGTTTCCTCGATCGATTCCGGGACCGGCGCGGCTCGTGGGACTTTCGGGTCAGGCGAGAGAAGCCCGATACCAGGCAATATACTGCGCCAGCCCCTCGGCGATCGCGGTCTTCGGCGCATACCCCAGTTCGGCGGCGGCCCGGGTGATGTCGGCGTAGGTCTGGCGGACGTCCCCCGGCTGTTCGGGCAGGTGCCGGAGGACCGGCGTCTTGCCCAGGGCCTGGCCGATCGCCGCGACGAGCCGGCGCAGCTCGACCGGGTCGGAATTCCCCAGGTTGTACAGGTGATGGCCGGTGCAGCGCTCGATGGCCCGGATGATCCCGTCGACGAGATCCGCGATGAAGGTGTAGTCGCGGCGGGTCGTGCCGTCGCCGAAGACCGGCACCGGCTCCCCCCGGTCGATCAGCCCGGTGAACTGGGCGATGGCCAGGTCGGGGCGGTTGCGCGGCCCGTAGGCGGTGAAGAACCGCAAGCCGGTCACGGGCAGCCCGTGCAGGTGATGGAAGGTGAAGGCCAGCAGCTCGCAGGCCTTCTTGGTCGCGGCATACGGGCTGATGGGCAGGTCGACCGGGTCGGTCTCGCGGAACGGCGCGTCGGGTCGATCACCGTAGACGCTGGAGCTCGACGCGTAGACAAACCGCGGGCGGGGCTCCAGCCGGCAGGCGGCCTCGAGCCAGCGGACCGTCCCCAGCACGTTGACCTCGGCATACAGCGCCGGGTCCGCGATGCTGGGGCGGACGCCGGCGCGGGCGGCCAGATGGACGATCACGTCGGGTCGGACCCGGTCCACCAGCGCGGCGACCCCCGGCCCATCCCGGATATCCAGCTCGACCAGCCGGCAACGCGGGTGGCGCAGGGCGCCGGCCAGGTTGGCCTCCTTGATCGCCCGGGAGTAGAACGGGTCGAAGTTGTCCACCACGATCACCTCGGCCCCGTCGGCCAGGAGCCGATCGACCAGGTGCGACCCGATGAAGCCGGCACCTCCGGTCACGATGGTTCTCACGGCGCGGATGCCCCCGTTGCGCAGACTTCAGTCGAGCTGGAACTGCGCGAGATACTGTTGCCGCTCGGCCTGGTCGATTTCGCGAGCGACTTCCCCCTTGTGGATGACGGTGTCCTCCAGGACCAGGGCATCCATGTCGGTGGCCAGGAAGCAGCGATAGGCATCCTGGGGCGTGCAGACGATCGGCTCCCCGCGGACGTTGAAGCTGGTGTTGACCAGGATGGGACAGCCCGTCTGCCGGTAGAAGGCCTCCAGCAGGCGATGGAACCGGGGGTTGCGCCCGGCGTCGACGGTCTGGAGCCGGGCGCTGTAATCGACGTGGGTGATCGCGGGGACTTCGGAGCGGACCACGTTGACCCGGTTGCGCAGGTCGGGGTCGTCCTGCATGATCCGGGCCTGCTCCGGATCGATCGGCGTGCGGTGCTCCGGGCGGACGGGCGCGACCAGGAGCATGTAGGGACTCTCCTGCCCGGGTCGGACCTCGAACCAATCGTGGGCGAACTCCTGGAGCACGCACGGGGCGAACGGGCGGAAGCTTTCGCGGAACTTGATCTTCAGGTTCATGGTCGCCTGCATCTGGGTGTTCCGCGGGTCGCCCAGGATGCTCCGCGCCCCCAGGGCGCGGGGCCCGAACTCCATGCGGCCGTGGAACCAGCCGACGACCTTGCCGTCGGCCAGGAGCTCGGCGACGTGGTCGAGCAGTTCGGCCTCATCCTCGAAGTGATGGCCGGCGGCCCCCTGCTCGCGCAGGACCCGGGCGATCTCGGCGTGGTCGTACCGGGGCCCGAGGAAGCTCCCCTGCTGGATGTCGTGGACCCCGTCGCGGGACCGCGCCCGGCCGAGCAACTGGTACCAGACGAACAACGCCGCGCCCAGCGCCCCGCCGGCGTCGCCGGCCGCCGGTTGAATCCAGAGGTCGTCGAAGGTCCCCTCGCGGAGCAGCTTGCCGTTGGCCACGCAGTTCAGCGCCACGCCGCCGGCTAAGACCAGGTGCGGCAGCCCCGTCCGCTGGCGGAGGTGGCGGCCGATCCGCAGCATGACCTCCTCGGTCACCGTCTGGATACTGGCGGCCAGGTCCATGTGCCGCTGCTCGAGCATCGATTCCGGCGCCCGGGGCGGGCCGCCGAAGAGGTCGTGGAACCGGCGATTGGTCATCGTCAGCCCCTGGCAGTACTGGAAGTAGTCCATGTTCAGCCAGAAGCTGCCGTCGGGTTTGAGATCCATCAACCGCTCGAGGATCACATCGTGGTAGATCGGCCGGCCGTAGGGGGCCAGACCCATCAGCTTGTACTCGCCGCTGTTGACCTTGAACCCGCAGTAGTAGGTGAAGGCCGAGTAGAGCAGGCCCAGCGAGTGGGGGAACTGGATCTGGTCGGTCAGCTCGATCCGGTTGCCGCGGCCGACGCCCAGGGTGGCCGTGCTCCATTCCCCCACCCCGTCCAGGGTCAGGATGGCCGCCTCCTCGTAGGGCGAGGGGAAGAAGGCGCTGGCCGCATGGGACTCATGGTGATCGGTGAAGACGATCCGGGCCCGGGTCGAGCCGTCGAGCCCCCGCCGGATCATCCGCCGCATGTGCAGCTTGTCCTTCAGCCACAGCGGCATCGCCAGGCGGAAGCTGCGGAAGCCGGCCGGGGCATACGCCAGGTAGGTCTCCAGCAGCCGCTCGAACTTCGTCAGCGGCTTGTCGTAAAACGCCACGTAGTCGATGTCCGAGGGACCCAGGCCCCCCGCGCGGAGGCAATACGCGATCGCGTGATGGGGGAAGTCCGGGTCGTGCTTCTTGCGGGTGAACCGCTCCTCCTGGGCGGCGGCGACGATCTCGCCATCGATCACCAGGGCGGCGGCGCTGTCGTGGTAAAAGGCGGAGATTCCCAGGATGGCGGTCATTCGCGTTTCGTCCTCGCGCGCCGGTCGCGCCCTCAGTCTGATCACCGGACTGGACCCACATCACACCATCTTCGCCGATCCGGTCGCCGAGAGCGAGACGACTTCCCTTGGTCCCGACGGAGCGGAGTCCCTCAGGCCGGCATCCATTGTGCAACAACAAGAAAGGGACAGGCACCCCGAAGCCCGGAGCCTGTCCCCGTCGAGTCCTTCCCGAGGATGAGCGCGTCAATCCGTCCCGATGACCAGACCGAAGCGATCCTTGAGGTCGGCCCGGGCGTCCCGCATGGCCGCGTGATCCGCCGGGTCGACGAGGCGCGGGTCCGGACACCAGCAAAGCGGGGCGAGGTCGCGGGTCCACTCCTGGCCGGCTGCCAGCATGTGGCTCCGGATCGCCTCGTTGAGGATGGCCGTGCTCCGCTGGCACGAGATGTTCCGTTCGGCCCATTCCCGGGGTGAATACTCGGCCGCCCGGGCGAGAAAGTCCCGGAGCCGGCCCGAGCAGTCACCGTGCTCGAGCAAGCACCCGGTGGACTCGTTGATGAAAGCCCGCGACCCGACATGGGCATCGGCGAGCATCCCCACCGGGGTGTTGGCGAACAGCGATTCCGCGACGACGACGCAGGAACCTTCGCGCCGCGAGAGGATCAGGCTCACGCGCGACCGGCACAGGGCCTCGGCCACACCCCGGTAGGGAACGTTCCTCAGGATTGTCAATCGCTTATGGACATGATAATACCGCGCTTCCTTGTAGATCGTATCCCAGGTCCGGCCGTCCTGATCCTGGCCGATCAGCACCACGTTCAGATGGGACGGCATCTTCCTCAAGGTCTTGAAGAAGGCGAAGTGCCGCTTGATCCGGCTGAAGTTGGCCACCATGATGATGTCGATGTCGCGCTCCGGGAAGGGGAGCGGGCGGAAGAAGTCGGGGTTGACCCAGCTCGAGGCATAAAGCGGGACCACGCGATAGCCCCGCGACAGGCGCGGCAGGGTTTCGAGGTCGCGGCGGTTGCTGATCAGCGAAAACACGGCGTCCGGATACGACCTCGGGAAGACGTAGTTGATCAGGTCGTGCGGCGGGCTCCAGCCGGGCGCGAGGACCAGGGTGTAGCTCCGGGCCAGTTCCTGGAGGTTGTGCAGGCCGAGCAGCCGGACCCACTGGTTGCCGAACGAGATGAACAGCACCCCCTTTTCTCGCTCGCTCATGCGCGGCTTGAGGATCACCGCCTTCTCCAGGGTGCGGCTGTGGAAGTCCGGCAGCAATCGCCCCCACTCCAGCCGGGTTGCGTCCAGGCGCTGGACGCGGCGAAGGATCTCCTCCTCCACCCGCTCCATCATCGCCGGCGTGGGCGCCAATCGGGCCGCCGTGCAGAGTCGCTCGATGGAGCGCGCCAGGGCCTGGGGGTCATCCCCACCCGGCTCTTGAGCCCGGAAGCGTATCCAGCGGCTCAACACCGTCCGGACCGCCGGGCTGTTGATCAGCCGGTCCCGGACCTCCAGGCCGGCACGACCCAAGGGCGCCAGCAGGGACGAACGCAGGCCCTCCCCCGGCGCCAGCGGGGCCTCGGACGGTCCCCGGGTCAGTACGGCGTGGTTTCCCGTGGCAATCTGAATATTATTTTGATATTTCATATTTTTGATAATGTGTATCAATGATCCCAGACCAGTTGGTAATCGCGGGCGGACGCGACCGATCCCGTCCAGCCGGCTTCGGCGGCCCGCACCAGGTTGACCATCTCGCGGGCCGTCACGTAGTGGTAGTGGAACGCCGGGTCCTCACCGGCGCGGCGGGCCAGCGCCTGGTGGAACTGGACCATGGGCTCATCGAGGAGGACCCGCATGTTGTAATCCTCGGCCCCGTGGGTATAGAGCTTGACGAAGAACCAGTCGGGACGGGTCCGGACCTGGACGCGCGCCGTGAGCCAGAGGTCGAGACGGTCGATCCGGGGGGGCTGGCTTTCCTGGAGGCATCCGTTCTCGACGTGGGGCAGGATGCCCCACTTGCGATCCGACCAGTCCAGGAGCAGCGGTCCCTGGATGAGCAAGAGCGCCTCGGGGGGGGCGGGGCCGGCACCCACATCGATCCCCGAGTCGTGCGACTTGGGCCGGTGGGGATCGTCGGTCGCGTAATAGATGCTGTTGATCTTGCGCGTCTGGGTCGGGCTGGGCGCCGAGGGGAGCGTGAAGTCGGCATAGCAGCCGGTCTGGCGGAGGATGTCCAGCTCATTATTCACGCCGCAGCAGCGGCCGTCGGGCCGGGCATTGTCCAGGGCCCAGTTGCCGTGGACGAAGCCGTAGGCCCGCTCGCCGGTGTCGCGGTGGCGGGGCAGCAGGCCGTGCCGCGCCGCCAGGATGTCCTTGAAGTGGAGCAGTTGCGCGCGGAGCTGCTCGGGGCGGTCGCCGTCATGGTGCAGATGCACCTCGACCTCGCCATAGCCGGCACGGCAGAGCGGGACCAGGGCGTCCAGGTGCTCGGGCTGGTACTCATCGATGGGGTAGAAGAAGGTGTGCCGCGGGGGCCGGCCGTCGCTGTCGCACAGGGCCCCGAAGAGCCGGGGATAGTCCTGAACCCAGCGGTCGACCCGGGCGCGGGCGACCGCCGGAGCGACCCCGTCCCGCCCGGGCTCGAAGTGGTCGGCGATGGCGAGCAACAGGTGCACCGGCTCGCCCGCCCGGGGTGGCCGCCGCCTGGCCGTCTCCTCGAGGTAGGACGGGAGCCAGCGATCCAGGCTGCGCCGGCGGGCCTGGCTCACGACCAGGCCCATCGCCGAGGCCGCTCCCGCCCCGGCCAGGACCATCGGCAACACCATCGGATTCATCGGGCCACCCCGTCGGCGTTCTCCGCGGCGCGGACGGTCCGCTGCCAGACGCCCTGCTGGCTCCCCCGCAGCCACTTCCAGAACCCGAGCAGCAAGGCCAGGTTCATGCCGGTGAACATCGTGGCCAGCCGCAGGGGCTTCAGGATGCGGAACCGGGCCGGGACCACGGCCATGACCGCCGAGATCGCGTAGAAGGCCAACTGGGCCGCCAGGGCGGCCGGGTACGACGAGTCGGAGTCGGAGAGGACCAGCACCAGGTTGCTGACCAGCAGCCCGATCAGGAAGAACGGGCAGAGCCAGCGGAGGATCTTGTGCGACGCGAAGGCCAGGGCCGTCCAGCCCCAGCGGGGATGGAGCAAGCCCCAGAGGAGCCCCAGGCTCTGGAAGCCGCCGGCCCCGATCCGGCACCGGCGGCGGAACTCCGACCCCAGCTCCGGCGCCGTCTCCTCGTAGGCCACGGCTTCGCTGTCGTAGACGATCGCGGTGCCGTGGCGCAGCTTGGCCAGCAGCGGGATGACGAAGTCGTCCAGGATGGTCCCCTCGGGGATCGGGGTGAACACCCCCTTGCGGATCGCGTAGATCCCGCCGCTGGCCCCCAGCAAGGCCCCGAGCCGCCCCTCGCACTGCTTCAGGAAGGTCTCGTACTTCCAGTAAAGACTCTCGGCGTTCTTCCCCGTCCGCGGGTCGGCCAGCACCATCTCCCCGCAGGCCGCCCCCACCTCGGGGTCCCGGAGCCATCGGACGAGCTTCCGGGCCGCCGCCGCGTCGAACTGGGTGTTGGCATCGGAGAACATGACGATCTCGCCCCGGAGCTCGGGCACCGAGGCATTCAGGACGGCCGCCTTGCCGCGACGGCGCACATAGTCCAGCAGGCGGACATCCCTGCCGGCGTAGCGGCGGACGATCTCCGTGGTCCTGTCCGTGCTCCCGTCCGAGCTCACCACGACCTCGAGCTTCGCGGGGGGATAATCCATCGCCAGGGCGTTGCGCAGCCGGTCCTCGATCACCGCCTCCTCGTTGTGCGCGGCGATCAGCAGCGAGACCATCGGCAGCTCGGCGTCGTCCCCGGCCGGGGGAACCGCCGGCCGGTGGACGACCCGGGACAGGCCCCAGATCAGCAGGGGATAGCCCACGTAGGCGTAGGTCACCAGCGCCAGGCAGGCCCAGAAGATCAGGGTCGCGACGATTGTTGGGATCATAGTCGCTCAGGCTCCCACGGCGGCCGGGACCGCGACCCGCACCGGTCCTTCCAGGGCCTCCTCGAGCACGCGGCCCTTCATGTGGCCGGGGATCGGCACGCCCAGCAGGTGGAGCATGGTCGGCGCCAGGTCGAGGTTGGTGCACTCGCCGATCTCGGCGCCCCGACGGATGCCGGCGCCCCGGAGGATGACCAGGCCGACCGGGTCGTGATAGCCTTCCTTGGGGGTCGCGTCCTGCACGGCGCAGAATTGACCGAACGGGATGCGCCGGTCGCCGGCGTCGGGGAAGACGCAGGGGGACTCCGGACCGATCCCCTTCAGCCCCTTGGTGAAGACGTTCAGGCAGAGGGTATCCCCGACCGTCTCGAAGGCGAACAGCGGGTTCTCGGGAGTGCCGACCCAGGCCGTGCGGAGGACCTGCTCGGCCCGGCCGCGGTCGGCCGGGTCGGGGATCTTCAGGTTCCATTGCGGGGCCATCATCGACAGCGGCGTGCCACGGCCGGCGATCCCGCAGATCTCGATGAGCTGGCCGATATCGCGGATCCGCACCACCTGCCGCCCCTCGGGGAACTCCTCCACGACATAGGGCTGTTGACCCAGCCCCGAAGCCAGGATCACCACGGTGTGGGCATCGGCCAGCTTCCAGAGCCGGCGGAGCAGCTGGTCGGCGACGCGGTAGCCGTATTCGACCGCCGGGCCGTACTTGCGGACCTCCTCGGCCGAGGGCTTGGTCAAGAATGGGGTGGGGTCCATGGCCCTCCAGTAGCGGTGCATGTAATGGGCCGCGTGGTTGGTGTGGAAGGTCGCGAAGTCGCACCGGTACCGGCGATAGAGCCGCTCGAAGAAGTCGAGGTTCACCAGCGGCTGGAGGCTGACCTTCTCCCACTTGCGGTACGGCTGGAGCCGCCATCGCACCAGGTGCGCGGCGGCGGTCGCGACGGTCGTGGGCTTGAGGCCGAGCTGGAACAACTGGAGGGCCTGGCGGACCAGCCCGACGCGCCGGCCGTTGGCGGCCAGGGGCGTGTGCCCCCGGGTCTGGGAGAGGTTCAGCTCCTGGATCGGCCGGAGCTCCGGCGGGATGGTCTCGGGCCCCGGGGAGAACGTGCCGGGGACCCAGAAGCCCCGGGCATCGGCCCGGGGGGGCCAGCTCATGATCGAGCCGTAGATCCCCACGGTCTTGCCGGCCTCCACCGCCAGGTCGAACACGCGGGGACCGGTCACCGTCTCGGGAGGCTGCTCCAGGAAGCGGACCCCGTGCTCCTCCTGGGGCCGCCCGGTGTACACCGTCGTCCAGGCAATCCAGGGATCCAGGTGGGGCGCGACCTCGGTGGCCACGGGGGAGCCCTTGGCCCCGTTCCGGCAGAAGTCCACGAACGTGGGCAGCTTCCCGCGCCGGCACAGCGGCTCGACCAGCCGCCAGGTGATCTCGTTGAATTCCGCCAGCAGCACCTTGCGCGGCGGCGCGGAGTGCAACTTCTCCATTCCAGCCTCCTTCGGCCTCGAGGCCGCTTCTGGGTTGCGACAGGGACGTGCTACTGGGACTGCGCTGTGACGAGGGCGGGGTCCTGGCGGCCGGATGCGGCGACACCGGGCACAGCCACGACGCAGTCGAGCTTGCCCACGCGCCGGATTTCCTGCAAGGAAAACCCGGTCTCGTTCAAGAGCCTGAGGATCGCGGCGCGGCTGTAGAAGTGGACCTCGCAACCCCGGAGGGCCAGGCGCAGCTTGCGGGGCAAGGCCCGCCAGGTCAGCAGGCGGGGGAAGCTGATGATGGCCCGGCCGGCCGTCACCGCGCGGATCTTGCTCAGCGCGGGCGCGGGATCGCGGATGTAATCGAACAGGCCGATGGCCAGGACCACGTCGAATCCCGGCCCCGCGCCGGCGTCCAGGCCGAGGACGTCGGTGAGCTGGAATTCGCAGCGATCGGCCACCCCGTGCTCGGCCGCCAGCTCCCGCGCCAGCTCGAGCATCCGCGGCGCGATGTCGATCCCCAGCACCCGGCTCGCCCCGGCCTCGGCCAGGGCGACCACGTACCGGCCGCTGCCGCAGCCCAGGTCCAGCACCGTCCGGCCCGCGATCGGCTGGCTCCGCTCGACGGCGAACCGGAAGCGCTCATACATGTCGCGCCGGAAGACACGATCCAGCCAGTTGCTCAGAGCGGACTTGCGGTGCGAGTAGATCGCATCGAAGGCCTGGCTCTCGTCATTCCAGTAGCGGGCTTGCCGCTCGATGGGGGTCAAGTTGTGGATCTCGGTCCGATTCTGGGTCACGGTCATATCCCGAGGGCCTCCCTCACAGTGGTGAAACGAAACGCGTTCAAGAGCCGGCGGAACCGGTCCTCGGTCCGCGCCAGGTTCGTGTAGTGCCGCAGCCGCTTGCTCCAGGAGAGCCGGACACGAGGCTGGTCCGGGTCGAACTCCCACGGATGAAGGTAGAACATGAACGGAGTGCCGGCCGCGCCCAGCCGCCGCAGGGCGAATTCCGTCACCCGGTAGGGGAAGATCCGGAAGTAACCGCCCCCCCCGACCGGGATGTTCTTCCCCCAGACCGGCCACACTGCCGGCGGGAATTCCCAGAGGGCGGGGGCGATCCGATGGGGGGTCCTCGGGGCGCCGGGGATGCCGTAGTCGGGGTGGTGGGCGACCGGGAAGACGGATGAGTCGTACTGGATGCCGTGGTCCTCCAGGATCGGCAGCGCCCAGGCGGTCCGCTCGACGATCGAGAAGGACGGGGCGCGGTAGCCGATCACGGGTCCGGGCGCGAGATTGCGGAGGATCTCCAGGGAGCGGCCCAGATCGTCGCGGAATTCCTCCGGGGACATCCGGTAGAGCAACTGGTGCGCGTAACCGTGCGAGGCCACTTCATGGCCGGCCGTCGCGATCTCGCCGACCAGGTGCGGGCACCGCTCCGCGACCCAGCCCAGGACGAAGAACGTGGCCCGCGTCCGGCTCTCCTGGAGGATCTCCAGGATGCGCCGCGTGGACTCCACCACCCGCGATGGGCACTCTCCCCAGCGCTCCCGGGGGATCACCGACGCGATGTTGTTGGCACAGAACCATTCCTCCACGTCGATCGAGAGCGCGTTTTCCATCGAGAGCCCCCCTGGCGGTGTTCCGTTCCCATTCCCCTCCCCAACACTCCCCCTACCCGTCGTGACGATCGCGTTCGACCAGCTCGATCAGCAGGTGGTCCTGGCTCGTGAGCCAGGCAATCTTTCGGCCCCCGAAGGCCACGGCCGGGGTCGGCTGGTGAAGGATCACCATGCCGGCCTGCCGCAGGGTTCGACAGGCCGATTCGATATCGTCCGTCGAATGACAGAGGTGATTGAGCCCTCCTCCCTTCTCGATTGCCTTCCTGAGCTTGCTCTCCGGCCCGTCGGGTGCGACCAGCTCGAGCAAGACCGATTCACCGGGGAACCTCAGGAACTGGATCATCGCCGTCTGGACGGGGTCGTGGATGAGTCCGCCCTCCGGCTCGCAGCCGAAACGCCGCCGGTGATCCTCGGTGGCCTGGGCGATATCCCGGACGGCCACACCGATGTGATGAAGTCGGAGATCCATTGTTCAAATCGTAACGCGGCCTTCGGTCGCAATCCAGGAGGAATGGAAGATTCCAGATTCCAGATTCCAGATTCCAGATTCCAAATTCCAAATTCCAAATTCCAGATTCCGATGCATCTCCATTTGGAATCTGGAATCTGGAATCTGGGATTGGGAATCCCCAGCCGCGCGCACGCCGCGGAGATCCGCCGCGGGCCGACCCTCAAAATGGCTCTTGATCCGAATGGCAGAT
>JAJPJC010000109.1 GCA_021324445.1 Isosphaeraceae bacterium | reverse complement strand
CCGGCAAAGAGCGCCGGATCAATCCCGAGCGCCTCAGCGTTCGAGCGGACCCAGGTGAGGGCAGCCTGGGCGCTCTCCCGCATGATGTCGCCGAGCATGCCGGTGAGGATCAGCCGTTCCTCCCGACTCGGCATCATGGCCGCCTCGACGAAGAGCACCTCGCCCCCGGTCGGCGTCCAGGCAAGGCCGGTCGCCACGCCGGGCCGCTCCGTCCGCCCGCCGATCTCCTCGGCATACCGCGGCCGGCCCAGGTACGAGCTGACCCGTTCGACGTCTACGTGCACCGGCTCGGTCCGGCCGTCAGCGATGCCGCGGGCAACCTTGCGGCAGATGGTCGCGATCTCCCGTTCCAGCCCACGGACGCCGGCCTCGCGGGTGTAGCGGCGGATGATCCACCGGAGGGCATCATCATCGATGGTCAGCTCGGTCGGGGTCAGACCGTGGGCGGCGAGCTCCTTGGGGATCAAATAGCGTCGGGCGATCTGTACCTTTTCGTCGTCCGTGTATCCCGAGAGCTGGAGGACCTCCATCCGATCGAGCAGGGGTGGGGGAATCGTGTCCAGGGTGTTGGCGGTGGTGATGAAGAGGACGTGAGAAAGATCGAACGGTACTCCGAGGTACGTATCGACGAAGCTGCTGTTCTGGGCCGGATCCAGCACTTCGAGCAGGGCGGCGGCGGGATCGCCGCGCCAGTCCACGCCGAGCTTATCGATCTCGTCGAGCATAAAGACCGGATCCTTCCGCTCCGCGCGCCGGATGCCCTGGATGATCCGACCGGGCATGGCACCGATGTAGGTCCGGCGATGCCCCCGGATCTCCGCCTCGTCGTGAACCCCACCCAACGACATGCGGACGAAGGCGCGCCCCAGGGCCCGGGCGATCGACTGCCCGAGGCTGGTCTTGCCCACGCCCGGCGGCCCGACGAAGCAGAGGATCGGTTCGCGCGCTGGTTCGCCCGCGGTTGATGACGGCCCGGTGCCGTCGCCCCGATCGGTGGGGCCGGCCGAAGCGGGGCGCCGCGTCTCGCGCAGTTTCTTCACCGCCAGGTAGTCAAGGATCCGCTCCTTGATCTTCTCCAGATCGTAGTGATCCTCGTCCAGCACCTGGCGGGCCCGCTGGACGTCAATCTCGCCCCCACTCTCGCGGTTCCAGGGCAGGCTCGCCAGCCATTCCAGGTAGGTGCGCGCGATCCCGTATTCTGGTGAAGCTGGAGACAAGGTGCTCAGGCGGTTCAACTCGCGCTCCGCCTCGCGACTTGCCTCTGGCGGAAGACCGGCCTCGGCAATCTGGCGCCGGATCTCGGTGATCTCGGCCGGTTCCTCGCCTTCGCCCAGTTCGCGCTGGATCGCCCGAAGCTGCTCGCGGAGGAAGTATTCCCGCTGGGTCTTCGAGAGCTGCTCGTTGGTCTCGGCGATGATCTTCCGCCCGAGTTCGCGCACGGCCAGCTCGTGCTGGAGGAGCTCGATCAGACGTCGGAGCTTCGCATCGACCGCGTCGAGCTCCAGGATCTCCTGCCGCGCCGGGCCTGGCAGTGGGGCGACCGAGGCAATCAGGTAGACCACCTGGAGTGGGTCGGCGAACCGTTCGGCCGCCGCGGCGACCTCCTCGGAGAGCCCGTCGGTCACCGCGACGAGACGGCGAAAGAGGTCAAGGACCGCGCGCCGCAGCCCCTCGGTCTCGACCCCCGGCATCGTCTGCTCCGGCGCCCGCTGGATCCGTGCCACCAGATAGGGCTCGGTCGTCACGAAATCGAGCAAACGCACGCGCTGCAGCCCCTGGACGATCAGGCGCAGGGTGCCGTCCGGGGCGCGGACGAGTTGGTGAATCAATCCCACCGTCCCGACCCGGTAGAGATGCTCCGGACCCGCCGGCTCCACCTCGTCGTTCCGCTGCATGACCAGGGTGACCAGCCGCTGCTGGCGCATCGCGTCGTCGATCAGCCGGATTGAACGGGGCTGGCCGACGACAAGAGGGACGACCGCGAGGGGGAAGACGACCGTTCCCCCGCCAAGGGGCAGGACCGGCAGGGCGTCGGGGATGGTCAGGCCTGAGGGGGCAGTCCAGGCAGGCGACGGCGGCTCGTGCATCATCGCGTGCCTCCCCGCGCGCGCTTGCCCAGGGTCAGCCGCAGGAGGCCGAGTTCGTACCGGGCATCCACACGGTTCGGGTCCACCGGCGCCGGCAGAGCGACTTCGAGACGGAATGGCCCCTGACGGATCTCGGCGGCGTGGAAGTGCCCCTCCGGGTCGGGCGGGGAGAGCCAGCGTTCTCCGCTGATGACTACTGCGTCCTCGAACACCAGTACCTCGATTGCATCTGGGTCAAGCCCGGCGGCCTCGACGGTAATCGTGATCGTCGTGGGGGACTCGTAGACATCAGCGGCCGGACGCCACCGCGGCTGGGCGATCCGGACCCCGGCGGGGATCCCGTGCACGAGCAGCTCCAGCGGCGTTGGCTCCGCCGGTGAAACTACGAACTGGTACTCCAGGTACCGCCAGCGGATGCTCACGTGCTCCTCTCCTGGTATGACCTGGCCCACCCGGCTGGACCCGGGCGGCGGAACGATTGGACTCCACTCCGCAGGCCGGTTCACGCCGCGCCCGCGGCGCTGGACACGTTCCCGGCCTCTTCGGACGATACCACGCGCGTTCCAGACGGTCAACGTTGCGACGTGCGGCCAGGCGCGGAGAGACCGCCTCAGACGCATCTCGAATCACATTCTTGCGTCATGCTTATGTCCTGTTGCCTATCGTGAGTCATGCGGCGTGGGGGCGGGAACGCCCCGGGCCGTGGATGCATCCGTACCCTGCACTATCAGCGGGAAGGAGGTGAGGTGCGATGGCTGTCATGACCCGTGAACGCAATGCCGCGGCAGTAGCTCGCCGCACGGAAGGGCGCTACCTGCCGTTGAGCCAGGTCATCGATCGCCTCTTCCAGGAGAGCTTCCTGCCGCAGTCGCTGTTCGATGGCTTTGGCCGATTGACCGGTCCAACCGGAACGAACCTGTGGGAGACCGGTGATCGGTACATCGTCGAGATGGCGATGCCCGGTGTCAAGCCGGACTCCATCTCCTGCCAGATCGAGGAGAACATCCTGACGTGCTCGGCCGAGTCGGCAGTCCAGGCACCCAAGGACGCGACCCCGGTCTGGGAGACCTTTGGGGATCGGATCGAGTACTGCATTCAGCTGCCTGCCGGCATTGAACCCTCTCAGGCCGAGGCGGCTTACGAGCACGGTGTCCTGACGATCACCGTTCCGAAGGCGGAGCACGTGCGCGCCCGGCCGATCAAGGTCGAGGTGCGGTGATTCAGTACCCCGGCCCGGGTCGTGGCTTCGCGTGGCCACACCTCCCGTGACCACGGCGGCCGCGGGGAGGCGGCCAGGAAGGCTGACCGGGCCGGGGGCGCGGGCCCTGCAGATATCCTCGCTGAAAGGAGGTGAGCGCCGATGCTTGATCTCGCATTGCTGATCCCGCGTGTGATCGTAGGTTTGCTCTTCATGGGGCACGGTCTGCAGAAGCTCTTTGGCTGGTTTGGCGGCCATGGTCTGGCCGGAACAGCCTCTTTCTTTGATCAGCTGGGAAT
>JAJPJC010000036.1 GCA_021324445.1 Isosphaeraceae bacterium | reverse complement strand
TGGGGCGTTCGTGGATCTCGGGCAGTTGGTCGTAGAGCAAGCCGAAGGCGATGTTATGGCGCTGCTGTTATGGTTTCTGAGCCCATGACAGGAGCCTCACCAGCCGCGTCCCCTGAGCCCCGGCCATCTGCGCCAGCTCGGCCGAGGGGACCAGGTACTGGGCATACTCGATGATCACGCCCAGGCTGATCTGTTTGGCCGGATCTTCCTCCATCGTGATCTGCCGGATCAACTGATCGATCAGCGCGAGGATGGCGTCCGGGTCGCGAGTCCAGGACTTGGGCTCACCGATCCGCTCGGAGACCCGCGCGGTCATCCGGCGGAGCCGGTCGGCGTCGGCGCCGGCGTAGACGCGGAGCCCCTGGCTGAGGTCGTGGCGCAGGACGACATCCCACGAGCCGAAGAGCTGGGTCGCCAGGAACTGCGGGAGACTGCCATACTCACCGGCCGGCCCCGGCCCGAGTGGGACCAGGTCGTGGACGTCGCCGTGCAAGAGGAAGACGCAGGTTGTCCCGGCGAAGTAGAGCTCGGCGAACTCGCGCGCCCAGGCCGGGAACCACGCCGGCATCGGCACGGCCCGCGCCGGCGCGCTCGGTGTCGGCGGCGCTGCCGGCGAGGGCGGTTCGGTCGCTTTCGACGCTTTCGCCACGGAGTACGCTCCCCAGGTAGGGTGGGTGACACCCACCGAATGCCAAGGTCTTGCATCGGTGGGTTTCACCCACCCTACAAGCGTCGAGCCGGGCCTCGGGAACAGATTGTCAGACCTCGGGGACCGGCTCGAGCGTCCGGGTCGACGGCCCCAGCTCCTTGGTCGCCTGCGACGTCTTGGCCGTCTCGGGCGTGATCAGGCCCTCCTGCTTTTCGAACGCGCGCAGCGCGTCCTCGGCCATGGCCTTCTCGACGGCCATATCCTGTTGGATCTCTTGCAGGCCCTCGCCCGAGAGGTCGGCCGCCACCCGGACCCGCGCCCGGTTGCGGTCGATCTGCTCCTGGAGGACCTGCTCGGCCTGGCCGAAGTCGGTGGTGACGTCGAAATGGAACTGGTTGGCGAGCTGAGCGATCTCGGCCTCCGCCCGGCTCATCTTCAGGTCGGCGTCGTACTTGGAGATCTTGTGCTTGACCTCATCCAGCTTCTTGACCGCATGCTGGATCTTCAGCAGGTTGTTCTGATACGCCTGCTCGTGCAGGGCCAGCTGCTTCTCGTTCTCGGCCAGGTCCCCCTTGGCCCGCTGCAAGTCGAGCGCATACTTGGCCGCCGTGTCGCGGTCACCGGAATTGAGGTATGCCTTGATCTTCGCCTCGATCAAGGCGGACTGCTTGCGCTGACCTTCCACCTGGCGCTGCACCCGTTCGACCAGCGCGCGATATTGGGCCAGACCCTCGCGGCCCTCGCGGATCTGCTCGATCGACCGGTCGTACTCGTATTGCATCTCGGCGATCGGGTCGTAGCCGCGGATCGCGTTGGCCAGCTTGTTGAATTGGGCCTGGATGGCCTGCCAGATCTTCGCCAGGATCATGGTCGCCCCCGCATCTCGGCTCGAAGGAGTTCGATCGGAAGGGAAACGAGGCTATCCTATCTCAAGCCGATCGCTGATTCCAAGTGGTGCCACTCGGTCGCGCTACCAGGTGCTCGGTTCCGAGTCGCTCTCCCAGGTGGTGGGTGGCGACTCGGGCGCGGCCTGAGGGGTCTCGACGGGGAGACTGTCCGGGGGGGGTGGGCTACTGGCCTGGGATGCGGCCTGGGCGACGCGGTCGAGGATGACGCCGGCGGCGACGGCGGCCGCGGCCGCCCCGGCGCTGAGGGCGGCGCCGATCGCGGACCCCTCGGATCCGGCCTGCCATCGGCGTTGATTGGCCTCGGCTTGCATCTGCTGCCACGAGGCTTGCTGGACGGCCGCCTGATAGGCCAGGCGCGCCTGCTGGACCGCCGCGCCGGCGAGCTGGATCGCCTGCTCGTAGTCCTGGGCGCCGAAGTGCTGCTCGGCCCGGTTCAGCGCGGCTTCGGCGGACGAGGTCTCGGCGCTGACGCCCCACGGGGAGTACCCCCGGGCCTGGCGGATCGCCTGGTCTGCCTGGTCGAGCATCGACCGGGCCTGGCCCGCCAGCTCGATGTCCTGGCGGGCCAGGCGCTCGGCCGCTTGCAGGTCTTCGACGGCGCCACGCACCCGCTCAAGCAGCCGCGTCCACTCGCCCTGCGTCGCCGAGAGGTCGAGTTCGAGCTGGTCCAGGACCGCGGCCGCGGCCCGGAAATGCTCGTTGGCCGCGACGCGGTCTTCCCGGCGGCTGGACAGAAGCGCGGCGACCCGTTCGAGCTCCCGCCGGGCCCGGTCATACTCGGTGCGGAGCGCCTCGTGATTGCGGACGTCGCCCTCTGCCTGCGACTGCGCGATGGCGAACTCCTCCAGGGCCTGCGCCAGCCCCTGTCCGACTGCGGGCCAATCGGGCTGAGGCGCCTCCATCCGGGCGAAGGTCTGATCCCGGGCCTGGCTCGCGGCGTCCAGGCTGTTCCGCGCCATCGCGCCGAGGATTGAGTCGTGCTGGCGGAAGTAGCCCTCGACACGACGGGCCAGCGCCTCCAGCTCGCCGCGCCGCTTCTGGCATGCGCCGCGGATCGTCGTGAGCGCGTTCAACTGCTCCCCCAGCCCGGACATCAGCCGCAGGACAATCCGTTGCTGCTGGGCGAGCTGCTCGATCAGCTTGGCTGCGGCCACGTAATGCTGGCTCGCGGGCGCGGCCATCGCGGCGGCGTCCTCGGCCATGCGGTCGAACGTTGCCAGCAGGGCACGGGCCTGGTCGAGGTTGCGGGCCACGGGCTGCCATGACGTTGGCGCGAAGCCGCTCTCGAGCTGCCGGTGGTAGCCCTCCGCTTCCACGATCGCCGCGCGGAGGCGACTGGTCTCGCGCACGCGATTGGGCTGCTCGCGCTGGCAGTACGCCCGGGCCTTCTGAACCTGTTCGATCGTCGCCTGGGCTTGCTGGACCATCGTCCGGGCCGATTCTAACGCCTGCGCGGCCGCATCCGGGTCTCCAGCCCCCAGGGCCGTGATCGCCTGGCCGTGGGCCTGGTCCCCTTGCTCCAGGAAACGATCGGGGTTGCCTCCTTCCTCCGCGAGGGGAAGTCCTTGCGCCCGATGGCTGGACACTTGCCGCCTGACCCCCTCCAGCGCCGTGCCCACCTGCTTGGCGTCCTGGAACAGACTGGCCACCCGTTCCAGCCGGCCGAGCAGCCGCTCGGCGCGGGTCCTCAGTGCTTCCAGCGCCGCAACAGTGCCGATCGGATCCGCAGTCAGGATGGTGTCTGCTTCGGCCATCCCGGCGGCGATCGCGCCCAGCTCCTCCTGGTACGGGTCGGTGGGTAGGTTCAGCTTCCGGATCGCCTCCACCTGGGAAGCGAGCTTGGGTTTGGCCGCGTCGATGGCGTGACGCACCCCCCGCGCCGTCTCGTGCGCCTGGTTGAGTCGATCCAGGTTGGCGATGATCGCCTGCGCCTGCTGCTCGATCTCCTCGAACACACCTTTTTGCTCCAGGAGCGCCTCGGCCTCGCTCAGCGCCTTGCGCTGGAACGGCGACGACCGGCTGCTCGCCAGCTTCTGCGCCCGGTCGAGCGCGTCCATGACCTGGAGCCATCGATCCCAGAGGGTCCCCAGCGACCCCTGGATGGTGTTGTACAGCTCCAGGGTCTGGCCGCTCATCGGTGCCTGGAAGTCGGGGTCGGTCGCCGGAAGGAGCTTGATCCGCTCCTTGAGCGCATCGAGGCGGTCCATGAGGTCGGTCGTTTTCGACCGGATCTCCTTGAGTCGGTTCTGGACGCGGCTCTGCGCCCGGCGATGGGCCAGCCAGACCAGGCCGAAGATCGCCCCGAGGATCACCAGCAGGGCCAGGCCGATCCCAATGGCCAGGTCGAATCCGATCGACCGGTTCAGGGTCGCCATTATCCACGATGTGATCATCATCAACACGGCGAGAACGCCGTCCCAGAGGCTGCGGGTTGTCGGCCCGATGAGATGAGAGGACGGGATTGCCGCCACCCTGCCCGCTCGGCAGCCGTCTGGTGATGATAACAGGCCCGCGCCGTTTCCGCGACTGCGAGCAATTCCTCGGGACCGCAGCGCGGTGGCGGTCCTGGGTCAGAACCGAATTTGTCCGACAATCCGATGACCCGATCCGGAAGGGCGTTCCTGGGTCAAGGTCTCAGGCCGCGACCGGCTGGACCGAGGCGAGCCGGTCCAGGAACCGCTGGTGGGCCGAATGATGCTCGAGATCCTCATACGACGAGGCCGATTCGAGAAGTCCGAGCATCCGCTCGAGTTCCTCCCGGTGATCCTGGCCGTCGTAATCCTCCTCATCCAGCATGATCTCGATGCTCGAGAGGGCCGCGTCACGGGCCTGGGTGAACGTCTCGTACCGGTCGTAGCGCTCGGCGTCGAAGCGGCCTTCCGGGTCGAAGACCACGGTATCGACGGCGTCGATGGGTAGATGAACGAAGGGCTTGGTCAGCAGATGCATGTCGCAATGGGACTCCATCAAATCACGGGACTGGTCGGCAACCTTGCAAGAAATCATACGCCATGGGACAAGACTTGGTTCAAGGAAACGAAAAAAGGAAACACGGGCGCGATTTCCTGGTCTCATCGCGGTTGATGGTGAGCAGACTCGAACCCGGCTGCTCGGCGTCCGCCCTGCCGGAAGACCTCCGGTCCGCCCGACGGCGGGGTCGGCAGACCCGCGCCGAACGGATCGCGCGCACCTTGCTGAGTGATCGCCGCATCCCAGCTCTTGGGGCGGACCCACCGGAACAGTCGAGCCGTGGTGCTGAGAACGACCTCCGCTCGTTCGATCCGCCCTACATGCCAACAAGAAGCTGTTTCAACCGGGCGATGATCTGGTCGGCCGCGTCGATCGCCATGAAGTGGCCGCCCGGGACGAAGTGCGCCTCGCAGTTGGGCAGGGCTCGGGCCATCCGCCAGGCCATCGACGGCGGCACGATGGTGTCGGACAGCCCATGCCAGAGGGTAATCCGCGGGTCCCGGGGCAAGGCCGCCAGCGCGAAGCCGGGGTTGCGATAGATCACCAGCTCTTGCGCCAGACCCTCCGGACCGTTCCCCTCGCTGAAGACCTGGTGAAGGTCCCGCAAGAACAGCTCGAAGACCTCCCTGCGCTGGAACAGCACCTGGTCGGGGAGTGACCAGGTGGTGAGCAGGCGGGCGAGGAATCGCTCCGGATCGGCGCGAAACCGGTCGGACGCCGTCTGGAAGGCCCGCCTGGCCAGGCGCGGGTAACGCGAGCCGGCCTCGAGGAAGCATCGCCGGCGGTAATCCATGCCCTGCAGGGCACCGCGCAAGTGCATCGGCCCCATCCCGCTCACGAGGGTCACGGTCCGCACGCGGCGGGAGAAGTGGCCCAGGGCCGCCAGGGCATACGGCGCTCCACCGGAGATGCCGATCAGGCTGAATTCGTCCACGCCCAGGGCCGTCGCGACGTCCTCCACATCGCTGACGGCATCCCGTGGACTCGTCCGCACGGCGAATTCGGAGCGGCCAACCCCCGGCCGGTTCGGCGCGATGATCCGCAAGCGCTCCCGCCGCGCTGGCTCGGCAACATAAGCGGCCTGGTGGTGGGATCCGATCAGGCCATGAAAGAAGAAGGCCGGATGCCCCGCGCCATCGCCGTATTCCTGGACCTCCAGCATCCGACCGTCGCGCATACCCAGCAGGGTGTTCATCATCGTTGGGGACAACCGCGGAATCCGCGATTGAGGCTGCTTCCGGGTTACACTTACTCCGGGATTGAGGCTGCTTCCGGGTTACACTTCGACCCACCTTCGATTATCCTGAAACTTCACAAGACAAGGAACATGACCCCCGATCCCACGATTGACGAATCGGATGAGGGGAGGGAGCCATGCATGCCGCGATCCGGCGATGGTGCCGAGGTCCGTGAGGGCCAGTCGCGTCGCAGACCAATCGGGATCGGTCTGAGGGGGGACCGAGCCGGATCGAATTCCGAGGGCCCCACGGGCCGGTGCAGGGAGTCGTCCCTCCTGATTAGGTTGAGGTGGCCGCGAATGCGACTGGGCGACGTGACGGGTCCCTTCCTCCTCCTCCTGCTCGGGGTCGCCGCTGTGCTGGCGGCCCTTGGGCTGGGGGCAGGCCTCGGCTGGGGCTGGATCGGTTACGTCTTCGGCCCATCTCTCGGCGCAGCCGCCATGCTGGTCATCCTCTGCGCCGCGGTCGCGACCGGGCTCTTGATCCGCAACCGCCTCTTCCGCGGGATCCCCTGGCTGCCGGTCTGTGGCAACGGATGCTGCCGGGGAGGCTGGCTCGCCGCCCTGGGCGATTACAAGCCGGTCTGGAACGAGGATGGGACCGTACGAGGCTTCCGCTGCCGGTGCGGGATCACCTACCAGAAAGTCGGCCGTCGCTTCGTCGAGCTCGCCCCGGACGGGTCGTTCCGGCCGTACCTGGTCTGGGATGGGCTCAAGGGCTGGTTACCCGATCGCGACCTGCGTCCCTGATCCGGCCGCGAGCCGGGCCTGAGGCCCTCGGTTTCCGAAGGGGCATCGAATGCGTCCTGGTCGGTTTTCCTCGTCACGACCGCGTCTTCTCTGGCCGGAAATGTCCCCGCACCCGGCAGTGCCGAGCCACTCGCACTCAGCACGTGGGTCCCGTGACGACAAAACAACGAATTTTTGGCAAATCGTTCTTGAAAACGGCGATTTGAGGCGCTACACTCAGTTCTTCGGGTAGGTTTCCTCTGCTTCAGCCTCGTCTCACGTGCGTCCTGCCACGCTAGTTCTACTGGGGCCTGCCCCCTGCTCGGGGGACCCAGGTTCATGAGGATGTCTCCGAAGGGATGCGGGACGACAGGCGGTAGGGAGACGGTGAACCACCAGACCTCTTATTTGAGCGTCTCGTTCCCAGAATACCGCATCGAGGTTGCGACCGGACCTTTCTGCTTCCCCGATGATCGCCACAGGTTTTCCAACTCCTGCGGCCTCGGGAGGAGAGTCCTCATGCACCGACGCACAATTGCATTGGAACTCGCTTGCCTGGCAACCCTGTGTCTTGGCGACCACCCGGCGGCCCGGGCGGAGTCGATGACTCCGCTCCAAACGCAATCGACCACGCCGGACGGCAGCCTGACGCCGACCAATTGGGGCGCGGGAACCAGCGGGATCACCGACCCCTTTGTCTTCAGTGCGTTCGACCCAAGACTGGGCACCTTGGACGGCGTCGTCATGACGTTGACGGCGACGGTCCGCAATGATTACACCGTGAATATCGTGGCCACTCCCAATCCAACCACGATCTATGTCGCCGACACGGCGACTTCCGACCCGAGTGTGCTGACCGACCCGACCAAGCTAGCCCAGTTGACGGATGGTCCGACGGTCACCCTCTACGCCCCCGATGGCGTTACCCAGATCTTCGGCGCCCCGGGGACGACTCAGCCGGTCAGTTACAAAGCGTTCACTTCGGCGACCACCACCACGTTTTCGGGGGTCCTGACCCAGACCACGACAACGTATACGCGCACGCTGGACTCTTCGGACGCACCACCCTCGCTGCTCGCGGAGTTCATCGGGACAGGCATCAATCTCGACTTGAACGTTATCGCGTCGGCCTTCTCCAGCTTCTACTCGGATACCGGCAATGGGAGCGGAGAAATCCTCACAAGTGCCAATGCCACCGCCACGATCCAGTATCTCTACACCCCCACCCACATCTCCATTCCTGAACCCTCCAGTGCCCTGCTCCTGGCTCTGGGAACCGGTGCCGGTTTTCTCACTTACCGGCGGCATCGCCGCGCGACCCATCCCGCCGAGAGCGACCGCGCCCGAGGGGAACTCGACCGGCCTGACTGAGGAGACCCGGTCGACCCCCAGTCCCCGCGCCGACCGACCGAGATCGATGTGCGGCTCTCGGCTCGGGATCCCATCGCACCGCAACTCTCCGACCTGAGCCTGGGCGCCGGTGAGGACGGTCGCGGTTCGGCCTCTCCATTTTTCCTGAAGCTCCACACTCCCCGAAGCCGACCATTTTATCGTCAGGGCGCCCCATGGCGTCCTGCGATCCGTCCGCCGTGGTTGCGGACCTCTGTAGGCGATTGAGGAATGGACCGGCGTTCCAGAGACGTTGCGACGTTGGTTACGGGTTGAAGACGGGTCCCCCGCCCAGGAAGGGGAGATTGACCCATCAACCGCTCTGGCCCCACGGGGGCTGGGGACCGTGTACAGGGATCGGTGCCTGTGCCAGGGGCACATGCCCGAGCCGCGCGGCGTCGATTGGCTCGACGAAGGATTTCCTTCGGCATCGGGCGGTTCCTTCCTCGACATCACGAACCGTCAATGGCGGTTCAGCAGAGGGGCCATGACCATGTGCGCCAGGACTTGGATGTCGCTGGGTCGGCGGATCTGGACCGCGATGACCGGAGCACGGAGGCTGCGCATCCTCGCCCAGAACCGGCGCCGGGCCCTGCCGATGCTCGAATCCTTGGAGCCGATCGCGCTCCTGAGCACCGGCGGCGTCACCGGGCGATTCTCCGACTTGAGGCACCACCCGCTGGTCGCGCCGCACACCAGGCCGCATCGCCCGAACGCCCATGGCAGGCATCCTGGCTCGACCCTGCCTGGCTCGGGTGCCGGCGGCATGGATTCCAGCTCGACTGGCTCGGGTGCCGGCGGCATGGATCCCAGCTCGACCTCGACACCTGTGACCCTGCCCCAGCAGACGACGACGCTGCCCACCACGCTGACGAACTTCACCAACCTGCCACTGAGTCCGGCCCTGAATCTCTTCAATCCCTCGCTGGGCACCCTGCTCTCCGTGCAGGTCGGTTACACGGCAACCATCACCAGCAATATCACCTCGCAGAATCTCAGCACGACAGGGGGCACAATCATCACCGCGGCGTTGACCGGAAGCTACCAGATCAACGGCCTCAACCAGCCCATCTCACAGACGCTCACGCCGGTCTCTCAGTCGATGTCGGCTCCGGTACACAACCCGAACATCCCTTCGTCCGGCACAGTCACGTTCCCTCCCCTCCAGTCCACCAACTCCTCATCGACGACCTACACCGATCCCGCCAGCCTGGCCTTCTACACCGCTTCGGCCGGCCGGACGACGATCACCCCCACGATGAGCGCGACCGCGAGCGGGTCCGCCAGCGCACCCAACGGCAATCTCTTCACGACCGTCTCGACCACGGCGTCGGGTGTGGCTGTGACCCTCGACTACACGTACCTCCCAACCCCAACCCCGACGCCGACGCCGACGCCAACCCCAACCCCAACGCCGACCCCAACGTGCCCGACCGTGACCAGCATCGGCCGGATCGGCCTGCACCATCAGCCGACGCAGCTCATCGTCACCTTCAGCGGCGTCGTGAACCCGACCCTGGCGGAGAACCCCAGCAATTATGCGGTGATCACCGGGTCGGGCAAGGTGATCCCCATCAAATCGGCGACGTACAATCCCGCCACCAACTCGGTGACCTTGAGACCGGCGGTTCGACTCAACGTGCACTTGCACTTCCGGCTTTCGGTCCAGCTCCCCTGCCCGCCGGGCATGGCCCCCAGCACGGTGATCATCCCCTTCGGCGGCAAGATGTCCCTGATCGGGTTCCACAACCACCTCGGTGAGTTCGTCGTGGTCAACCACGCCGAGGTCGTCGGGTACTACAACCACCGCGGCGAGTTCATCCCCTTCCACAAGAGCCTGCTCGCCCTGGCCCAGCACGGAGCGCACCCGGATCCGGTGGCGCATCCGATCCATCTGACCCGGCCCCTTTTCCACAGGCCGGGTCTCTTGGGGTTGTCGCGGCGGCAGAAGATGGGTTGACGTGGCTCCGGGTTCCGGCTATTGATTCGGACGCTGAATACCCGCTGCCCGGCTGCGGATTCCCGCCTGAGGAGGCTCCAACACCAGGGAGAGGGAGGCCCGACCGGATTCGACCCCCACCCCGATCCCTGTCCCAGGAGAGGGGGCTCAGAGCGAGGCCGGATCAGGTCGTGGCCCGGGGCCAGAGCATTCGGGAGGCCGGGTATTCTCGATCCGAGGCACGATGGCCACCATTCGAGGAATGACTGGCGCTGACCAACTCGTGTGTTATGCTTTGGTGCGCCGGGTGGGTGGCGGTTGGGACGGGTCCTTGGACACACAAGTCGTCAGGATGGGGACGCCCGGGGATCTCGACCGGGATTTGACGGCTCCCCGCAGGCGGCCTAGAGTGGCTCATAGAAGGATTGCACACACGCCCAAGTATCCACGCTGTTCGCCCTCCTTGGCTGGTGCGCAATGCATGTATGAGTCACTTTAGATAATCATTAATCGATGGCTATCCCCTGGCCGTCGATTCTCTCAGCCCGGATGGCGATGGCTCCCGTGGAGGCAGCTCCCTGGGGATCTCCGCGGGTCGGGCTGACCGAACCGTCCACCGTGTGATGACCGATTGAACCTGCTTGCCAGGCGGGGCTCTCCGAGAACCGTCTCCGGGACCGGCTTGCGCGCGGTCCTCGAGCTGGGGGAGGCGTCCCGCGTGAGGGACCGCACGATGCACCGACCGACTCTCCTCGACCGCCTTTTCGGATCCTTGACCCGTGGCCGGCGCCGTCGTCGCCGGCTCGTTCCCGCAGTCCGCCCGCTCGAAGACCGGCAGCTCCTCTCGGGCGCTTCGGCCGTGATGAGCCAGACCGCGACGTTCCCGAACCTCGAGTCGTCCCCCACGACGAGCTCGCAGGAAATCCTGTATTTCAGCTCGGCGATCGGAACGTTGACCGAAGTCGACCTGGTGACTTCGGGATCGTTCCAGTCCGAATTCTATGCCGAGAACCTCGGGAATTCGAGCAGCACGATCACGGGAACGACCAGCGGCAACTTATCGATCAACGCCCCCAGCGGGGCGATCCCGGTGACCATCCCCTCGGTCACTGAGACCTTCAACGCCGCGCCCTTCGATGGCACCGTCAACTACAGCGGGAGCAGCGGCAAAGACTTCGCGCCGGTCACGAGCAGCTCCACGCCCCAGACGATGGTCTTGACCTCGCCCGCGGACCTGGCCGCCTTCACCGGCCACTTCCAGATGCCGCTCAGCGTCTCCGGCCACGCGACCGGCAGCGCCAGCTCCACCAATGGCGACCTCTCCGACGGCTTCAACACGCAGACGTCCGCGACGATCACCGTCATTTACCATTACATCCCCAACCTGCCGAGCCTGAACCCGCCGCCCAGCACCAGCCCGAGCACGCCACCGGCCAGCGCGCCCGTCACTGCGAATGGTTCGGCACCCTCGGGTAGTTCAGCTTCCTCGGGTAGTCCGGCTCCCTCGGGCAGTCCGGCTTCCTCGGGTAGCAGCGGAACGAGCGCCCTGCCAGGCGCGGGCAGCCTGGTCAGCACTCCGTCCACCCAGCACAAGAAACACGGCTCCGTGAAGGTGGGAGCGTCGTCCTCCAAGGGTGGCCATCACGTGTTGGTCGGCCACTCCCACCCGCGGTCGGGCGCACAGCCCCACGTCAAGACCCATTCGATCCACCAGGATTGATCGGGGTGAGAGGCAGCGGCCTCCCGCTGGCGAGCCTCGGATGGCAGCCGTGGGCGGCTGCCCTCCGGTTGAGCTGGGGCGAGGAACCCCCCGGCCTTCCTTTGACGAAGGAGGGCCAGGGGGTTCGCTGAGTTTCCGGCATCCCTCATTTCCGCCGCGCCGATCGCCACGCCCTGTTCAAGCATCTCTCCCTGTCGAACAATGGGGATGATCGGACGAACAAGGGCGGTTCGGTGGGGCAGCCGCCCTCGGCTGCCTCTCCTGTATAGGCATAGGGTGTGTTTGTCTAGTAATCAGTCGATGTGAAAGGAGTTTCATTATGTTGGCGGGCGCCTGGTCCGCTATTCTCCGTTATCTGGCT
>JAJPJC010000179.1 GCA_021324445.1 Isosphaeraceae bacterium | reverse complement strand
TTCACCACGATATCGCGGAGCACGCCCGCCCGTCGCGCCGCCTCCGAGACGGGCCGTTGCTCGCTGACCTCATCGAGGTTGCTGTTATCGCGGATGCGGCCGACGTAGCTGCTGCCGGCTGCGACGATGTCATTCCACCAGGCGAACTCGGCGTACCAGCGGTCCATCACGTAACAGGGATCGGGCTGCAAGGCTTTCCTCAGGACGTGTTTCTCGTCGGTCTTCCCACCGTTGAGCGCCGCGGTGACCTCGATGCGAACGGGCAACGGACGGTCGATCTCGAAGGGGGTATGGAACCGCCAGCCGCAGTGGGTGTTGCCGTTCGTGTCGCGGAGATAAGCGGCCTCGGCCAACGAGGCCAAGGTCTTGACCACGCTGCCGTCGACGGCGGTCGGCACCTGGCGGACGTACTCCTTGCCCACGCCGCGGGAGGGGGGAACCTCGGCCCAGAGTTCGGCGATGATCGCTTCGTGCCGTTGCGGCTCGAAGACCTCGACCGCTTCCGACAACGATCTCAAGGAGGTCCGCGCGCAACCGACTTTGCGGCGGACCTGCTCGAGGAGGCTGGCTGGTTGCAGGGCGCGGAACGAACGGAGGACTGGGTTGAGGAGGAACCGGAGAATCAGGGCGCAAGAATGATCGAAATGGAGCTTGCGGTTGCCGGACCAGTCGCGTGGACAGCCGACGTCATGGAGCCGATCGAAGAGGGGTAGTATCTTATCGAGATACTTGAGCCCCTGGAGTTTACGTCCAGCGAGCGGGTTGTCGGATGTCTCCGCCATGAGATGTCTCCGCCAGGATGGCAGTCACTTTGACTGGCAGAGCAATCGCGCGAATCTCGCGCCGAACAGGCGTGCAAAAACCCCGTGTTTTCCAATGGTTTCGTGGTTTTGGGCTCCCGAGGCAGCTCATACAGGACGACGCAATAACTTGTTGACACCACGGCACTTACGCCAACAGTCCCAAATCACTTGTAAACTCACGCTGGGGCCTCGATCCGGACCTCTTGCAAGATCGGCAGCTTCCGCTTGAGCTCCTCGACCGCCGCGTCATTAATCGCGCGGCTGCGCACGTAAAGGAAACGGAGGGATTCCAGGTGCTCGAGCTGCTCCAGGCCGCGGTCGGTGATCGGACCACTGATCCAGAGATACTCCAACCTTCGCAATTCCTTGAGAGCTGACAAGCCGCTGTCGCCGACCTTGACCTGGTCGTCATAGATTTGAAGCACGCGAAGCGCCGTGAGTCCGGCCAGGTGCTTCATGCCCTCGTCGGAGATCGGGATTCCTGAGATCCTGAGGTATTCGAGAGCGGTCAGCCCGTCGAGGTGGACCAGGTCGGCGTCCGACTGGAATCGCCCGCTACCGTTCAGGGTGAGCCGCTTGAGATTTCGGAGTGGTCGCAAATGCCTGAGGCTGGGGGAATCCCCAAGAATCGCGGCCAAGCCCAGTTCCTTGAGGGCCGGAAACTTCCTCAGATGGCGGAGGCCATCCCAGGTGAACTCCCCCCCACCGAGCTCCAGTGCCTCGAGGGCTTGGAGCGCGGTCAGCTTGGCCAAGCCCTCATCGCCGATGCCTGTATGGGAGAGGGAGAGTCTCTTCAGTCGTGGGAACTTCAGGATCTCGGAAACGCCTTCATCAGTCACCCGTTTTCCTTCCGTACAGTCGAGCGTGAGGGTTTCGAGGTTCTTCAGGCTCGTGAGGTGAGTGAGGCCGGCGTTTGTGATCGGTGAGTCAGTGATCCACAGATAACGCAAGGAAGGAATCGTCCCAATCCGAGCGAGACCCACATCGGTGATGCCTGGCGGGGGGAGGAAAGTAGTCAGAGACGTCATGGATTGGAGATGGGCCAGACTCGCATCGGTGACCTTGGTGTCTGTCAGACGTAAGAACTCGAGATCTCTTAAGTCGCCCAGGCGGGCTAACCCGGCGTCCCCAACCGATGTACCCGACAAGTCGAGTGATTTCAGATGTCTGAGGTTTGCCAGGTGCCGTAGTCCTTCATCAGTGATCCCGGTGCCGGCGACGCTCAGGTGCTCGATCCCGGCCATCTCGCGGAGCTTCGCCAGTTTCGCCAGCCCCGCGTCGCTGATCCGAGTACCTGACAAAGCAAGGCGTCTGAGGGAGGACCCCTTGGCCAGGATGGCCACGCTCTTCTCGGTGGCCTGCGTACCGGTGAGCTCGAGCTCGGTCAGCGATGGGAGCGGAGCCAGCCGCGCCAGCCCATCGTCACCCACTGGCGTACCCAGGAACGACAGGGTGCGCAACATTGGGAGCCGGGACAGGGATTTGAGGATGGCGTCATCGATCCGACAACCCATGAACCTGAGGGAACGCAGACCCGTCAGGTGGGAGATGTCGGCCAGGCCCGTGTCGGTGACGACCGCACCGCGAAAATCCAGGGCCGTCAGGTCATCAGGGTTCAGTTGGCGCAGGGGGGACAGGTCGGTGCTGGCGGCGGTGCGAACGTCGAGGCGGACCTCTTGGCCTGTGGGGACTTGCACGTTGCGGGTCGCCGCGGCGACTTGCTCCCACCCTGCCCAAGGATCCTCGGTGAGGCCCCAGGCGTCTTTGTAGACACCCGGTCGGCGAGTGGACACGACACCCAGGGAACGATCAGCCGGGAAGACCACGGTCTTCGTCCTCGGAATCGGCCGGCCGGGCTCCTGACGCCGTTCACCCCGCAGGGGTACACCTGGGGATGGAGAGTCAGTCGCTCGCTGGGCCAGCACCGCCGCCACAGTCCCGGTCGTGGCGCCAAGGACCAACACGATCGCCACGGCCGATTTCAGCCTCTGCCATGCCAGAGTCCTCAGCACCCCTTCGGTGAGTGCGGCGACCGACAGAGCGACGGCCTCGCCGACCACCGCCTGGCCCGTCGCCAGCCGCATGGCAGCCCGGATGGTGGAATTCACCAGTGCAGCCGGGACCGCCGGCCGGACCTGGATCGTCGTGAGCGATTCCAACGAGATGATCATGGAAGGGGCCAACCCGCGGCGTCGAAGCCGCGCCCGAAGCTGCTCCCGTCCGCGAGAGAGTCGGCTTTGCACGGTGCCGATCGGACAACCGAGTCGCCGCGCCGCCTCCTCGTTGCTCAGACCGACCAGGTAGCACAACGTCAATGGCAAGCGGTATTTCTCCGGTAACCGCGCCAATTCCTCATCGAGGATGGCTGCCAATCCCATCCGATCCGGATCCCCTGTCGGCCGTGCCTCAAGGGTCCCGGGGAGCGGCGTGACGCGCTGATGCCGCCGGTGAGCGACCGCCCGGGCTCGTGCCGCGACGCGGCGGGCGACCCCATAGAGCCATCTCCCCAAGGTGTCTTCCACTCGGATCGCGGCGGCTTTCCGCACCAGAATCAGGAAGGTGGCCTGGAAGGCGTCCTCGATGTCCTCGGGATCGGACAGCGCCCGGCGGCAGACGCCCAGGACCATCGGGCCGTGCCGCGCCACCAGTGCAGCGAACGCGTCCTCGGCCGCTGCATTCGCGTCGCTCGCCTCAGCCCGACGGCTCTTGAACCGCTCCAGTAATTGCCCATCCGTCAGCCCAGAGACCACGCCGGCATCATAAAGGGCGTGGAGATGCCGCAAGACGGCGGTTGACCGATCGGCTTTCATGGATTTGGCCCCGCGGCTCTCGGCTCCTGATGGTGCCCGCTCTCCCTAATCTATGCACGGACGGCCCGATCGCTTCCATGTTTTCCGGCCGCGTCTGGAATGGATCGTGTCCCGAGGGCCGCAGAGTTCCTTCCAAAGCCGGTGCGGCCGGACCGTCCTGCAAACCTCAAAACGTCGGAACCGGCAGCCCCGACCTTAGAGTCTGTTCCACAAGCCTGGTCTAACCGTTGTAGGGTGGGTGAAACCCACCACCGGAAGGCCTTGGCGGGCTTGAAGATCGGTGGGTTTCACCCACCCTACA
>JAJPJC010000500.1 GCA_021324445.1 Isosphaeraceae bacterium | reverse complement strand
GCGCCGCGTACGGCTTCCCGAGATCAGGTTCAAAGAGTTGGTGGGCTTGACCCCGCCTCTCAGCTGCTCGCTCCCCCGCGGGCATGGACCATATTCAGCTGGTAAACGGCCGACTCTCCATCAGCCGGGACGTATTCTACGACGGCACCATCCGCCTGTCAACGATCCGATTGTCACAACCAGTAGCCCATGCTACACTCCCGCCAGCCAGGGAGCACACCGGACGGGATCGACACCCCGCGGTCGCCGGCCGGTCATACTGACGGGGTGGGTAATCAAGGGGAAAAGCGGGTGGCCGAACGGTATCCCTCCCTCTGGCTCACCATCATGGCAGCGCTCACAGCACTCGCGGTACTTGCCGTGCCAGGCGTGCCGACGGCGCATGCTGACCCCCAGGCATCCGGAACGGCCACGCTGACGATCACCCTCACTGCCACGCCCACGGCATCTCCGTCACCCACGGTGACCCCCACGGCGACTACGCCCTCGCCCCCGGCGTCTTCCCCCTCGTCCTCGCCGACTGCGTCTTCGGCGCTCCCATCCAATACACCTGCCGCTTCTCCATCCTCCACGGGATCAGCTACGCCAGCGGCAACGGCCTCGCCGACCGAATCCATCACACCCACACCAGGGAGTACGAGCACTCCCTCGGCGACCGCCCAGTCTACGCCCGCGACATCACCAGATGCGACGATCAGCCCAACTGTGCCAGCGGCGTCGCCGTCACCGTCACCTTCCAGCAGTCCTACGGTGAGCCCATCCCTCACGCCGACCCGGACGCCATCGAGCACCGCCACTCCGACGCCAACGCCGTCGCTAACCCCCGTCTCGCCAACCACCAGCCCGACCCCAACTTTATCGCCAACCGCATCGCCGACCCCGTCCCCTTCGCCGACCACGAGCCCCACACCAACCCTCACTCCCACGACCACGACGACCCCAACGCCGACCGCTTCTCCTTCTCCCACCCCCTCCCCTACCGCGAGCCCGACCGCGACCGGGACATCCAGCCCCACGGCCTCGCCCACTGCGACGCCGCTCCCACGCGTCACCATCACCACACTCGGTCCAGCGGTCAGCCCGACGATGCCCGCGCCGACCGACACGCCAGAGACGGATGCTGTCAGTATCCCGGCGACGATCGAGCCGGGCGACCCGGAGACCCTGATCCTTGCCGTGCCTTTTCGGAGCCAGTATGATGGGAGCCCGTACCAGTATGCGAACTGCGGGCCGGCCGCCCTCGGGATGATCCTGGAAGCGTACGGCATCAGCATGACGACCGAGGAGCTCCGCGCCCTCGCCAACCAGATCCAGGGGACAACAAGCACTGACGCGGGCGTGAGCCTGGAGGTGCTCGATCTGATTGCCCGGCGCGCTGGCCTTCGGACAGAGGGCCTCCAGTCGCCTGACGGCAGCCCACGCCGATGGTCAATCGCCGACATCATCCGTACAGTGCGCCAGGGCTACCCTGTCATCATCCTGGTCCACTTCGCGGCTCTCCCGGACCATGCTGGTGCCAAGTCACCCAGCGATCACTATGTGGTAGTCGTCGGGGTCACGCGGGACGGCTTCATCATTAACGACCCGGCCTTCCCCGGCAGCGCAGGGGCTCACCGCCTTCTCCGGCCCGCCGATCTCATCAACGCCTGGCAGGAAGCCGTGCCGCCCCAGCAAGCCGATGCTTTCCTTCCGCCAGAAGGTCACCCGAACCTTGCTTTGCTTTCGCTCCCCGGTCGGCCCGCGGCGGTAGCGGTACCGGGCAGTCCAACGGAGCAAGACCTGCCGGCCCGGGTCGCCGCGACCCCGGCCGCGCGCCGCGCGACGGGCGATAACCGCATCCTGGCCTCGACGACCCCATCGGATGATCGGATCGCTGTCTGGGCACTGGCGCTCGGACAGTGGAAGCACACCAGGGCCCCGATCCCTTCGACGACACCGGCTCGCCAGATGGACGATCCGGAGAATAGCGCCTCGCCGAGCGAGTCGGACGCCGCGGCAACAGTCAGTGTCGCCGCGATCATCGGCGTCGCATGCCTGCTGATCCTGCTCCTTCCGCGCGCCGGCCGGCCGGGCGAGGAACGAGTCCATCGCAGGCGCCAGCTCGGAAGCCGATCAACGGCCCCTGTTCCCCGCGTGCTCGCGACCCCGCGGCCGCTATCCCTCCAGGTCAAACGGCGGCCGCGGCGGCTGATCTCCGCCTGAGCACCACCCCTTGTCCTCCTCGTAGCGGGCCGGTATGCTCTAAGCGCACCTGCGTGTTCCCGCCGCTTCACGCGGGGACAGGATGTTGCCACGTGCACGATCACCGGCACCATCAGATGGTCCGGAGCAGTTATGGGCCTGGCGCCGAGGACAGTCTCCAGGAGCAGGTAGAAATGCCAGATCTCAACACCATCATCATCGTTGGCGCAAGCCTCACCGGTGGACGCGCCGCCGAGACGCTCCGCCAGGAGGGCTTCGCGGGACGCATTGTCCTGATAGGCGCTGAGCCAGAGCGCCCGTATGAACGTCCGCCGCTGTCCAAGGATGTCCTGCGCGGTGAGGCACCGGCAGAGAAAGTGTACCTGCGGCCGTCATCGTACTATGACGAGCAGGGGATCGAACTCCGCCTGGGCATCCGCGCGGCGGCACTGCATCCGAAGGAACACGCGGTGGAGCTGGCAAATGGCGAGCGACTCGCGTATGATCGGCTTCTCATCGCAACCGGTGCCTCTCCCCGGCGCCTGGCAATCCCAGGCGCGGACCTGGCGGGTGTTCACTACCTGCGAACACTGGGCGACGCGCTCGCCCTTCGCGCGGAGCTAGCCGGGGCACAGCGCGTCGCGGTCATCGGGGCCGGGTTCATCGGAGCCGAGGTTGCGGCCTCCTGCCGCATGCTCGGGCGGGAGGTTACCGTCCTTGAGGTTCTATCGGTGCCCCTTCAGCGTGCCCTGGGCGACCGGGTTGGCGAGATCTACGCGGCGATCCACCGGGATCACGGGGTCGATCTCCGGCTCGGTGAGGGGGTCGCGGCAATCCGCGGGGCCGGGCGGGCGGAGGAGGTGGTGACTGCATCAGGTCAGCGGATCCCCTGTGATCTGGTCGTGATCGGCGTCGGCGTCCACCCTGAGGTCGGTTGGTTGGAGGGATCCGGCCTCGCTGTCCAGAACGGCGTCGTGGTTGATGAGCTCTGCCGGACCAGCATCCCGGACGTGTACGCCGCAGGCGACGTAGCGAACTGGTGGCACCCGGTCCTGGGCGAGCGCCTGCGCGTTGAGCATTGGGATAACGCCCAGAACCAGGGCATCGCGGCGGCGAAGAGCATGCTCGGCAAGGGCGAACCCTACGCACCAGTGCCCTACTTCTGGTCTGATCAGTACGACCTGACCCTCCAGTACGTCGGGCACGCCAGCGGCTCAGACGAGATTGTTTTCCGAGGCCCGGTCGAGCCGACGCGCCTCCTCGCCTTCTACCTGCGCGACGGGCGGCTTCGGGCGTGTCTGGGCATCAATCGGCTCCGCGAGGTCAGCGCCGTGCGCCGTCTGCTGCGGTCGGGCATTCCTGTCAGCCGGGAGCAGCTCGAGGACGAGACCGTTGATCTCCGCAAGCTCGCATCGCGCTAAAACGGAGCGACAGAGGGGAAGGAGCGCCCGTGGAGAACCAGGGACCGCCCGCTGATACCGTGCCGCAATCTGGGGCCAGAACTCTCCGCTTCCGCATCCCCCTTCCGCCCAGCACGAATGCGCTGTACACGACCGTGCGGACGACCAGCCGAACCCGGACCGGCACCCGGCGGGTGCGATCGCCTGCCGCGCAGGCCTTCCGACAGTCCGTCCTCCCGCTGCTGGACCTGCTCGACGGCTCCGGCCAGTACGACGGTCTCCTGTCAACCGCCCGTCGGGGGTATTGGGGCATTACCCTGGACATCTATTTCCCATCGCCCCACCGGCGCGACCTGGATGACGTCCTGAAGATCGCCATTGATACAATCGCTGAGGGGCTGCGCCTCGCCGACCGCCGGCTTGTCGACCTCCGAGCGAGCAAGTTCCTCGCGCCGCTCGATCCGCGAGTCGAGGTCGCGCTCACCGCCTACGCGGAATGGTCGTTCCGCGACGAACGCCCTGTCCTCAGGCCCCCTGGCGGAGAGCCCGAATATCGGCCACCAGATCCGCCGGGGCAAAGTCAGCATCGAGAATAACCCGCTCGCGTCCCGCCGGATCAATCAGGTAGACAAGCGCAGAATGATCGACAATAGAATTATCAGACGCCTGGCCGGCTCCCGCGGCCGACGGGACGGCCGCCACCCCGTAGGCTTCCCAGACCGGCTGGACCCGCGACCGGGGACCGACGAGGAAATGCCAGCGTCCGAGCATATCCTTCTCTACCGAGTACTGTCGGACCCGGGCCACGGTGTCACGATCCGGATCGACCGTGACCGCCAGGATGCTCACCCCGGACACGTCGGGCCCAAGCAGGTCGTAGGCCTGGTGCAACTTCTGGGTGATCAGCGGACAGGCATCCGGACAGTTCGTGTAGAGGAACGTCAGCACGACCACCTTGCCGCGCTGACCGCTCAGCGAGACCGGTTGATTGAACTGGTCGGAAAGGGTGAAATCGCTCGCCGGCACCGGCGGATCGAGCACCGTGCCCACCAGTCCGGGCCGTCCGAACGCGATCATCCGCCACGCGATCACCACTGCCCCGACCAAGACAAGGATCACCACCCCAGCCGCGATAATAGCCCAGCGCGGCCGGATACCCCCGGCCGCACGCACGGCTATGGACTGCTCGACTGAGCCAGACCTGCGCCCTATCGACTGCATTGACGAATCCCTGCCTCGGAAGCGACCGGGCATTTGACGTGGTTTACCCTGCCGCTCTACAATAGATAACGATAGGCGGAAGTGGCGGAATGGCAGACGCGCATGGCTTAGGACCATGTGCCGCAAGGCGTGAGAGTTCGAGTCTCTCCTTCCGCACCAGTAGGTCTTCCTCTCTTCTCCTGCCGCTTCGATCGCCCTAGCGTTTATTGTAGCAGGCTGGCCCCGATAGAAGCATTTTCCCCGACAGCGTCCACTCCTTTCCGCCGCTCGCGGCTCTCCTGGCACGCTGATCGCGGTACGTGCCGTCATCCGGAGCGATACGGGCCGCTTCGGTTCGAACGGGAGGCCCCGAGCGATGGCCAAGCTGACCCTGATCGCGGGGAGCGCGAACCCGCGCCTCGCCGAGGCAGTCGCCCGACATCTGGGCATTGAGACGGCGGCGGTTGAGATCGGGCGCTTTCCAGACGGCGAATTGCACATCACGATCCAGCAATCTATCCGTGGGGATGACGTCTTTGTCATGCAGTCGGTCAGCCCACCGGTCGATCTGCACCTGATCGAGCTCCTCTTCATCGCTGATGCCTGCCGACGGGCAGGGGCCGGGCGCATCACTGCCGTTCTCCCGTATCTTGGCTACGCGCGGCAGGATCGGCGCGCGAGCGGTCGCGAGCCGATCAGCGCCCGCCTGGTCGCCGATGCGATCCAGCTCGTCGGCTACCAGCGGATCGTCACGATCGACCTGCACGCCCCGGCAGTCGAGGGCTTCTTCACCGTAGCGACCGAGATTCTGAGCGCGGTTCCCCTCCTGGCTGGAGCGATCCAGCCGCTTCTCCCACCGGATGCGGTTATCATTGCGCCCGATCTAGGAGCAGTCAAGCTGGCAGACCGCTACGCTCGCCGGCTTGGTCTGCCGGTGGCAATCGTCCATAAGGAACGGCTGAGTGGAGAGATGGTTACCGCGTCGCGCGTCACCGGCGACGTACGCGGGCGCGTGCCGGTTATCGTCGATGATATGATCACCACCGGCGCAACGATCGAGGCCGCAGCGCGCACGGTCCTCGCTGCTGGAGCGCACCCCGCGATAATCATCGCGGTCACACACCCCCTGCTGGTCGGGCCGGCCGCGGCGCGCCTGGATGGGCTCCCTGTTCGCCGCCTGGTCGTCACAGACTCGGTCCCTCTTCCCTCCGACTTCCACGGCCCGGCCGATGTCGTGAGCCTTGCCCCTCTCCTGGCCGCGGCGATCAAGCGGCTCCACGATCAGAGATCGCTCGCCGATCTGCGGGGATACCGCTGACGCGTTCTGTCAGGGAGTGGCACAGCGCTTGCCGTCGCCCATCCTCTCCACACTCGCGCGTGAATGAAGGAGGCTACGATGGCGCAGATGCAACCCACCCCCGGTGGGAAGATCGAGGCGATGAGCAACGTTGTCTACGACCTGGTGACCGTCCTATCGAACTGCGGCGAGG
>JAJPJC010000007.1 GCA_021324445.1 Isosphaeraceae bacterium | reverse complement strand
CGCGACCGACTACTGCGTGCTCGCCACCGTGCGCGACGCCCGGGCGCGCGGCTTCGCGGTGGTCGTGCTGCGCGACGCGATCCGGCCCGTCGAGGTGCACCCGGGCGACGGCCGCCGCGCGGAGGAGGAGATGGCGCGGCTCGGCGCCACGCTCGTGCGCCAGCGCACGGGCGCCTGACATGGGCGCTCCGGGGCGGTCCCCCGCCCGTGGTACCCGCCTGGGGGTGCTCACAGGGGTCTGGGTCCGAGCGAGTTGCGGGCTCTCTCTCGCAGAGGCGGTCGGCGCACGCGTGGACAACCTCAAGGGCGTCCAGCCGCTGCGTGCGCCGGGCCTGGTACTCGAGCGTCCACTTCGCCCGCAGCCGCGCGAACTCCTCCAGCGTCGCCCCAGTCGACCTGATCAGCCCCGGGGCTGTCCCCAAGCAAGGAGATCGCGCGCGAGGCCGTCCGGGACGCGAGGCACGAGGCTTTCAAAAGCTGCCCGCGTGCGCCTCCGATCCGTTAGACCTGGAAAAGGGGCTCATGGCTTGCGCGTGTCGGTCCCACTTGAGCCCGGCACGGTGTAAAGCTCGGGGGAAAGCTCCTCGAACCAGCGAAGGCGGTTTCGGAGCCTCACGACCTCGCCGATCACCGTCACCACCGGCGGCCAAAGCCCGGCGGCCTTGTCGACGATCTCGGCCAGCGTGCCGGTGACCGTCGCCTGCGCCTCCGTAGTCCCCCAGCGGATTACCGCCACCGGCGTTGCCGGCGTGAGACCATGGGCCAGCAGCTCGCGTGCGATCCTGGGGAGACTCTTCGCGGCCATCAGGATGACCAGGGTGTCGACCGCCTTCGCCAGCCGCCGCCAGTCCACGGCCGACCCGTCCTTGCAGCCCGCCTCATGGCCGGTCACGACCCCGAACGATGAGGAAAGCCCCCGGTGTGTGAGCGGGATCCCCGCGTAGGCCGGCACCGCCAGGGCCGCGCTCACGCCCGGCACCACCTCGAACGGGATCCCGGCCTCCGCGAGCGCTTCGGCCTCCTCGCCGCCCCGGCCGAACACGAACGGATCACCCCCCTTGAGCCGCACCACCAGCCGGCCGCGCCGGGCGTGCGTGAGCAGCAGCCTGTTGATCTCGGACTGCGAAATAGAAATAGGGCGCTCCCCGCTGAGCTTGCCGGCGAAGATCCTGAGCGCCTCCGGCGGCGCCTGCGCCAAGAGCGCCGGATTGACCAGCCGGTCGTAGATCACCACTTCCGCCCGCCCAAGAACCTCCCGCCCCCGCACCGTCAGAAGCCCAGGATCGCCGGGACCGGCGCCCACCAAGTAGACTCGGCCCAAACGCATGCACGGGGTTGGAACCTATCGCTCCAGCGCCGTCTCCCGCGCCAGCATGGCAGGAGTCGGGCTCGGCTCAGCCTGCGCGAGAACCTTCCGATGGGTCATGTGGAGCGCCAAGCCCGTGAAGACCAGGCCACCAACCACGTTGCCGATCGTCACGGGGATCTGGTTCCATAGCCACCAATCGGAGAAGCGCACGCCAGCCCCGACCAGCATCCCAGCCGGAATGACAAACATGTTAACGACAGAGTGCTCGAACCCTTGAGCAAAAAACGTCAAGATCGGCAGCCACATTGCGGCAATCTTCCCAATGGTTCCGTGGGATGTCAGAGCCATGACGACGCCCAGGGTGACCATCCAGTTGCACAGGATCGCCTTGGTAAACACGACCGTCATTCCCTGAACGCCCAGCTTCCCGTACCCCAAGGTCTTGGCTTCCGAGAGGGCGGCGATCTGCTTCGCCATCTCCGAGTCCGCCGGTAGCGTCAGGGTAAACAGCAGGGCGTAGAAGATTCCGCCGAGCAGGTTGCCGGCAAAGACCCAGCCCCAATTGTACAACAGGTCGCGCACGCCGATCTTTCCTTCGACAACCGCCAAGGGGACCACCGCGAAGTTTCCCGTCACGAGCTCGAGGCCGAGGAGGACGATCATCACAAACCCGACGGGGAAGATGACCGCCCCGACGATGCTTGCGCGGGTTTGTATGGTTGCGGTGAGGGCCAGGGTGGTCGCGAACCCGAGCAGCGCGCCGGACAAAAATCCTCTGACCAGTAGATCCTTGACTGGTAGCTTGGCTTTTGTCGCTCCCGCCTGAACCATGTTTTCGACCACGACGTCTGGCTTGACGTACGACATCCGTCTCTCCTTCCGGTCGCCTCCGACACGCCCGCCGCTTACGCTACGCCTCGACCGTGAAGCCGTCGCCGCTAGGGACCAGGCGGAAGGTTTGCGCTTTCAGCGTTGCGTCGGTCGAGCAGGCGCCAGTTCTGAGATTGAACCGATACGCGTGGAGCGGGCAGATGATCTCATCTCCCTCGATACTACCCTCGCACAGAGCCGCGCCCTCGTGGGGGCATCGGTTCTGGAGCGCGTAAACCTGATCCTGACATCTGAAGACGGCCACTTCGACGCCGTTCACCGCGACGGCCTTGCCAATGCCTTCCGCGAGGTCCGCGGGTCGGATGACCGGTCTCACAGGCGCTTCCGCCCCGGCGGCCGGAGGGCGCCGGGCAGCGAACGCCGGCGACCACGAGGACGCCGGCTGAAGCGAGCGGAGCTGCTGCCTCACCTTCTCAAACTCTCCGTACCGGATGAACCGTTCGAGGAGGTGGGGAAGATCGTCGCAGGGAACGTGCTCCATGACCTTGATGCCCGGCGTTGCGCTGGGGCCAGACGATCCCCCGATGAACACGTCGACGGCGTCCACACTCTTGCCTTCGATCTTTGCCTTTGTCCCCAGCAGCCCGATGTCCGCTACGGTGTGGTTGCCGCAGCCCGCCGGACACCCCGACCAGTGGATAGAGATGGGCTTTCCTTTCGGAAGCCTCGTTTCCAGCGTTTTCGCGATCTGAAGAGCCCGCCCCTTTGTTTCGATGACGGCCAAATTACAGAACTCAATTCCCGTGCAGCTCACGAGGCCCCGCAGAATCTCCGGAGGGTCGTAGCGAAGGACCTGCAAAAGCGGCTCGGTAAGGAAAGCCCCGAGCATCGAATCCGGTATATGCGGAATAATCAGATTCTGGTCCGTCGTCAGCCGAACGTCGCCGGTCCCGTATCTGTCGGCCAGCCGGGCAACCTCTTGGAGCTGATCGCCTGTCACCCGCCCCACAGGGACGAGGAGCCCGACGTAGTTCAATCCCGGCTGCCTTTGGCGGAAGACGCCGACATGATCCGTGGATTTGGGGAGGCGCGCGTCGGTGCCGGCCGGCTCGAGCCGTCGGCCTAGCCGAGCCTCCAGGGCCTGGCGAAACTTCGCTTCACCCCAGTCATCGAGCAAAAAGGCGAGGCGGGCTTTGTTTCTCGTGTCGCGGGGTCCGTGGTCGCGAAAGAGCAGCACGATCGCAGCGCAGGTCGCGGCTGCCTCGTTGGGTCGAACGAACACGTCGAGGGGCGAGGCGATGCGGTAGCCCCCTGAGCCGTTCTTGCCGCCGACCAGGATGTTGAACCCCGCCACATTTGCCCCCTGAAGCTCCCGCGTGGCCGGAACCAGGGCGATGTCCTGAGTCTCGGCGTGGGTACAGTTCTCCCGGCAACCTGTGATCGTCACATTCAATTTCCGCGGAAGGTTCGTGTAGTTCTTGTTCCCGAGGAACGTGGCCGTAAAGGCGTGGACCGTCGGGGAGGCATCGAATAGCTCACTGGGGGTGAGACCGGCGACGGGACAGCCGATGACGT